>NZ_JBFTRT010000815.1:0-1647 GCF_056399685.1 Pedobacter sp. 01N416 | reverse complement strand
GTATTGGCTGTTGGTGCATATACATACTATGCTCAAGATAATTTTAATCGTAAAGAATTAAATCAATTCACAGAAAATTGTATTAATTATCTGGATGGTAAATTTGAGAAAGAAAAGCAATTTTTTTGGACGTATGGAGAATGCAAAATTGAGAAAAATGACAAAAAGATAGGTAAAATAAAATTAAAAGCATCCACAGTATGGCAAATTAAGCCTTCCTCGCTTTCTTTAAGTCGTGTGGCAACAAACAATTTTTTCGATTTAGCGGGCAGACGTAGTTTATTGATTGGAAAAGAAAAAGCGGGTATTGACGAAATTTGGACACATCCTGTCATGTCTGCACGTGATTTTAATGTCGGTGTGAAATTAGTAGCGAGCGATACCATTTGTTGGTTGAAAAATATTACCCCCAAATTTGAAGTTCGTCCGGAAGCGGTTATACGTAGCTATGAATTACCTAATGGCATTCAATTAAAAGAAATTATTAGTACCAGCGTAAAAGAACCCGTTGGTATAGTTCATTATCAATGGAGTAATGCCAATGCCATTGAGCGATTGATATACTCAGTCAAAAGCAATTTACGTTTTATGTGGCCTTATAATGAAGAGGCGTTGGGCTCATTGCAATACTCGTGGTCTGGAGAAAACAATGCAATAGTCGTTTCGGATAAAAAAGATGAATTTGTATCGATTATAGGCTCAAATTCTAAAAGCAATTTACTTGTTGATGGTCAGTTTGACGATTTCAAGTATGCTAATGGAAAATGGAGAGGAACCCCAACGGATAAGCTTCAAACAGCCTTTTTAGTGGAAACCGATGCTCAAAATAAATCAGCTTTAGATGTTTGTTTCGCATCAGGGAATGAAGGTGTTTCTAAAGCAATGATGGACTACTCCAAAAATATCAACAATGCTGAAAATGTACTAATTGAAGCAGTAGCTTATTATGAAACTTTATTGACAAATACTGTAAACATAAACACTCCTGATCCGGGCTTTAACGAGGGTTATAAAATGGCGATTTTGGGAGCCTCAAAATTTGAAGTCAAAACTCCAGGTATTGGCAAGTCACTTATGGCTGGTTTTGCAAGTACTGCAAGAGGTTGGGACGGTGCACAAAAAGTAAGCGGAAGACCAGGTTATGCATGGTATTTTGGACGTGACGCAGAATGGTCGAGTTTTGCGGTAAACAATTATGGGAATTTTGAGTTGGTGAAAGAGGTATTGAAAACGTTTATAAAGTTTCAAAATGTTGACGGTAAAATTTATCATGAATTAACGTCAAGTGGTTCTGTTCACTATGACGCATCAGATTCTACTCCTTTGTTTATTGTTTTGTTTGCTCATTATTTACGCTATTCGGGTGATGTCGAATTTGTTAAGTCAAATTGGGGAGCAATACAGAAAGCGATTGATTTTTGTTATTCGACAGATACCGATGGGGATGGTCTAATAGAAATATCGAATGTTGGCCATGGTTGGCTTGAAGGTGGAAAGCTTTATGGAGCGCACACTGAATTCTATTTGTCTGGCATTTGGGCTGCTGCCTTGCGAGATGCTGGATATTTGGCCAAAGGAATAAACAAAGAGGTTCAAGCCCAAGGTTACTTGGCCGATTCAAAAAAAGTAATGAACGCCATTGAGGGG
>NZ_JBFTRT010000814.1:0-1649 GCF_056399685.1 Pedobacter sp. 01N416 | reverse complement strand
ATGTATTAGTGGTAGGTTCACTTTTGCATCAGGATTAAGCTTTAAAGGCATAAAATGACTTTCCAGAAAATGGGCATAATCGGTAATTACGGTAGCCTGATTAAGATAAATTGGAACCTCTTGCTTTCCTGCCTGGGTAAAAAAATCTTCTAGCTGTTGTATTTCTTGGATGGTCATACTACAAAGTTATCATTCTATTTTGAGCAGATTGAAATAATTTTTTTTAACAGGTGGTATATGCCTAATGCTCAGTCATAATGATTTTTAAATATTGTCCGTTTATATCTTAAGTCTATTTTTTTACTAAAAATTTTAGTTTAAATTTGTTTTCCCTAATTAATTGTTTTAGTGATTTAATCACATTGAAAGAGAATGAACAATAGTGAAATGAAAAGTGATATCCTCCGTTCAGATATGATTCAGGATATTTCATCACTTAAAAAAGAATATTGCCGAAAGGAGACCGCATGGCACCGAGATTGGAAATTGGCTTTCCCGCCATCATTTAGAGAAGTTGCTTTTTATGATGCAGCCAATGCTGATATTCACCGTGCTGATGTATTTTCCCCATCAGGTTATACCATCGAGTTTCAAAATTCTCCGATCACATTGATTGAACTTAATAGCAGAGAGGCGTTTTATCCAAATTTAATATGGGTATTGAATGGCAAAAAATTTAAAGGATTTAAAATATTGAAACATTTGCCTGATGTAGATGACCCAAAGCTAAAGGATTACGAGTTTTGCCATTCCGATCACCTTTCGATGGTGAGGAAATCGGAGGTAATGCAGGGGCTGCCCAATCCAAAAATACTTAATTTTTACCATCCCGAACTTCAGGGCATTAAGCTCACCTCAAACCTTTATTCTTTTTGTTGGAAACAGCCACATAGTGTATGGTATTTAGCTACCGCAAAAATAATTGTAGACTTAGGTGGGCATTTTTTATATGAGCTAAAACAGCGTAACCAATTAAATGGAAATTATCCTTACCTGAAAATGTTAAGTAGGAAAGCCTTTATCGATTGGCATACCCCGCCAGAGCTTTAAGTATAACCTTCGAAAAATAAATTCAGTAATTAATGATAAGATCTGGAGAGATCAAAGTGTGACGGGAAAAGTAGCGTATTAAATCCCTTTATCTAAGAAATTTAATACGCTAAACCGCATTATTTCATGCTATCGTTAATTTTATTGATCATCACCAAATGGCTTTGAACTATTGGTGCTGTTTTAGTCGCAAATGCCTTAAGATCTGCATCTTTAGCATCTCTTAATTCATCTTCCATTAATTTTAGTGTAGATTTATGCCCACTCACCATGGCATCAACATAAGCTTTGTCAAAATCTGCACCTGATTTTTTGCTCAGGTCATCCATTTTTTTCTTGTGCTCATCGTCTACAGTGCTTGGTAGTGTAATGTTTTTTTGTTTCGCAATGGCCATTAATTCGGTGTTTGCCATGCCGTGGTCTTTTACCATCATGGTTGCAAATTCTTTAACCTGTGGATTGCTACTTTTTTCGAGGGCCAGTTTTCCTAGTTCTACTTCAGCCATACCGCCAACTGCTGCCTGTGTAGTAAACTTCGCATCAGCTTCATCTACCGCAATTCCTCCGGTGGCAGCTGCATTGGTTGAACTGTCTTTAGC
>NZ_JBFTRT010000813.1:0-1655 GCF_056399685.1 Pedobacter sp. 01N416 | reverse complement strand
GTTTTAATTCAATCTACTGTATAAGTTTGTTTGTAACTTAAATTCAGATAAGGTAAAAATCTATTTACAATACGCTCTTTTTAAGGTTTGGAACAGTGGCCAAGACTGGCAAATTATGGTGATATAAAATCTTCGCATTAAAATCGACAAGATTAGGTAAAGAGGCTGAGTGCAGCATATAAAAAGCAACAACAACCAATTCCAAATATTATCAACCTAAACCTAAAATTATCGTATGAAAAAAAACAGTTTACTTTTAACAGGGCTATTCTGTGCCTGCCTGTTCGCCCTATCTTGTAAAAAGGCCGAAGTATTACAACCAGAGGAAAAAACCTTCTCTATTAACAAAAAATTAGCTACAACCAACATTATTACCCAAAGCCGCAATGTAAATGTTGTTTATTTTGTACCTAACGACCTCGATACCCTTGCGGGTTATAGAAAAAGGTTGAGCGATCTTTTATTATGGACACAAGATTGGTACAAACAAGAAATGAACCGCAATGGTTATGGCAATAAAACATTTGGCCTTGCTGATGATGGCACAGGAAATGTAAAAATCCTAACCATTAGAGGAACGTTGCCAAAAGCAAGTTATCCATATTCTGGAGGTAGCGGCGCAGTGGCAAGCGAAGTAAACGCTTATTTTGCTGCGCACCCCGCAGATAAAACCAGCGATCATACCTTGATCATTATTCCAAGATATTCTATCGGCACTGATGGTACACCAAGCGGAGGTCCGTTTTATGGTACCGGCAGATGGTGTTACGCGCTGGATTATGAAGAAATGGACATTGCAAATCTTGGCTTAAGCACTACCGTCGGCAACCGCTTCAGTGTTTGGTTTGGAGGCATGGTACATGAACTTGGTCATGGATTAAATCTACCGCACAACAGACAGAAAGTTTCTGAAAACTCAACTTTAGGTATGGCATTAATGTGGGCAGGTAATGGAACCTTAGGAAAAAGCCCTACATTTTTAACCGCTGCAGACGCGGCTATTTTAAATGCCAATCAGGTTTTCAATAATAACGCTAACACCTATTACGGTTCGGTAACCAGCAGCATTAATAAAATATACGCCAGCTACTCCAGCACTTTGGCTTCTATAGTGGTATCAGGTAAATTTACTTCAATCGGTAATGTAACCAGCATTTTATACTATAATGATCCGAATGTAAACAATGAAGGTACAGGTGTAAACCATGATTATAATGCCATTACGTGGGAATCGAAGAAAATCGGCACAGATAGCTTTAGGGTTGTAATGCCAATTGCCGATTTGCAGGAAAAAGCCGATGGTATTCCATACGAACTGAAAGTTAAATTGGTACATGACAATGGAACCGTAACCGAACAGATTTATGCTTATACTTTTTCAGGAGGCTTACCAGTATTAAATTTTTCAACGAAAAATGAGTTAAGCAAAACAGGGTGGAGTATTGCTTCATTTAGTTCTGAAGAAACCAGCGGCGAAGGTGCTACAAATGGCAGGGCGATCAGATTAATCGACGGAAACGCAAGTACTTACTGGCATTCGAGATGGAGCAGCTCAGCAACAAGCTATCCACATACTATAGTAATTAATTTAGGAGCTTCAAAAACCGCAACAGGTTTAAGTTTAACACAGAGAAGTGGTTTAAGCAGGGCTGTGA
>NZ_JBFTRT010000812.1:0-1660 GCF_056399685.1 Pedobacter sp. 01N416 | reverse complement strand
CTTCAAACTCTGTCTGTTTTTCTGGGAAAGGGTATTCAACTATTTCTATTTCATTGATTTTGCTGTGAAGTTTTTGCTTTTCAATTCTTTCTTCATTTTTCAAATGATTTGCAAGAAAATCCTTTGTAGTTATAATTCTTGTTTTGTCTGAAGAAAGAACTAACCTATGGTTTGAATGCAGATAAATAGTCAAATCATGAAGAAGTTTTTGAGCTTCAATTTTGTTAGAAAAAAAGATATTTATGTCATCAACATATCTAGTAAAATTCTCTGTATGCCTAATGATTTTATTGTCAATATCGGATAATATTGCTTCTGAAACAATGATGCTTGGAACTGGTCCAACAGGAATACCTTTAGAAATATTATTGTTAAGCCCTAATAAAAATCTCTCAAAATCACTATTGTTTGTCGATCCGGACTCTTCTAGAATATTACTTACTCTATGAAGATATATTTGGTTATAGAAGTCTACAAGGTCTGTCATAAGTACAAAGCCATCTTCAAATTTGTTAGCTAGTTCTTCAGCCTTTGAAAGAAAATGTTCAAACCCTTTATTATCTTTATCAAAAAAAGAGCCGTCGTTATCAGGATTTAGCCTGTAAGAGCAAGCAATGTAACGTTCTTTAGGAATTCTAACTTCCTCTATTTTAGAAGCATTTTCAAATGCCAAAGCAGTATAAATTAAACTGTCAATTGGGTCTAATTGATGTACCACTCTATATGCTCCATTTGGTTTTGGCGATGCAGATATAAATGGTGTTTTCGGTGCATATTTATCTACATCAATCGTCAACAGATACTTTAATACACTGTCCCAATCATGTTTAATGGCTTTAAATTCAAACAAAGTTGGGTAAAAGTCGCTATCATAAAATTTTATTAGGTGAATTAATGCCCACTCATACGATTCTCTTTTTATTGTAGCCATTCGTGTTTATTTGATTATCCGCCTACTTATAAAACATAAGATAAATATTTTATAGCATAATTGATTATAATTAATCAAAGTATATTGCCAAATTTTAGAAATTGGATATTTTGAGAGATTTGCAAATGGTCAATGTTAATGCTTAATATTCCACTTATCAGTAGCTGGATCATATTTCATCTTATCACGATAATAGTCTAATAATATCATAGCAGAATCAAGTTGCTTAGATTCGAAGCTTATCTGTCTTTTACTTTCCTTGAATTTAATGTTATAATATTTTGTTACTAGATTTAACTTAGTTTGTAGATTGCTAACCTTATTTTCAATGTTATTAATAGCTTTGTTCTTTGTCTCTAATTGTTGGTTTAAGCTATCGTTCTCTTTGGAAAGCATATTGTAAGTAACAACTTGTTCGTCTCTAACTAAGTAATTGTAAGTGGTAGTAGTAACTGAGTCGTTCTTTTTGATTTCCTTAATCTCCAAAATTTTCCTGACTAAAGAATCATTTTTTAGGTCGTTGATTTCGTTATTGAACTTGATGACTTTAGGGGCATAGAACTGAGAAATGATTAGAATTATTAGCAAGAGGATTATAAACGAAGTTAAAATTAAAAATAACTTGTTGAAACCCTTAAAAAAAGTTGTTAAGGAATCGATTTTATCTACATAAGAATCAATTTTTTTATTTGTGTCTTCTGCTGTTTCTTGCTTAAGCTCAATCAAACC
>NZ_JBFTRT010000811.1:0-1683 GCF_056399685.1 Pedobacter sp. 01N416 | reverse complement strand
GGTTGCTGGCGGCTGGATTGGGTGTATAATTTAACTCTTTGGCTAAGGTCCACACCCTGTTTTTAGTTTTTAAACTAATCTCGTAACTGTCATTGAGGGCCTTGGAAACGGTTGCGATGGAAATATTTAATTCCTGAGCCAACCGCTTAATGTTCACTGCTTCCGCCATGTCTTAAAAATTTGTTTAGTTAGTTTTTTCAGAGGAAAATGCCCCATATAACACTTTAGTTAGCGATATTATAGGTCAAAAGCTTCTTTTTCACCAGCATCTTCATCAAAAACAATCCAGCTTGCCCCAATTGTTAGAGCGGGTTTGCCGAATTTATGTTCATAACATTTGTTGGTTACAGCAATAAGATACTTCTTTTGACTAAGAAAAAGTATCTGCTACAAACGAAAATATGAAATAATCGTAATAACAACGTTTATTTCTTTTCTTTTATACATTTCACTAATGGGGATTCAGGCAGAAAAGGATGACCATTAGTGCAACTCAAGCCGTAACCTATTAAATATAAACAAATTAAAGTTGATTACACTCTAAAGAATTAAAATTTACTTAATCGTTTACGTAAATAAAATCGGCAAAATATAAAAGTTTAAGCTTCTAAAAACTCAACTTTAACTTATAAAACCAAAGAAAATCTTTAACCAATCCATTTCTAGCCTTATGAGAAACCAAAGCGAAACTTCAAAGGATAATCAAAATCCTTTGCAAAATCTTGATCAATGGGAAGAGGATATATTAATCCGCTACCCTGATCCAAAAAACATCAACGCTGAAAAAAAAGAAGAGCAGTTCAGAAATTATGATGAAACGGAAAAAGACAGCGTAAAAGAATTTTACAGGCTTAACCATACTTATCAAACCTATGATTTCGTAAAACAGAAAAAAGCAGATTATTTAAAATTCGACAAACAGGAGATGCCGATCTGGAGTGCTTTTGATTTTTTAAACAAACTGGTAGATGATTCTGATCCTGACACCGATCTGGACCAGATGCAGCACCTGTTACAAACATCAGAAGCCATTAGAAACGACGGCCACCCCGATTGGATGGTGTTGGTTGGTTTAATACACGATATGGGTAAGGTACTGTGCCTGTTCGGAGAACCACAGTGGGCCGTAGTGGGCGATACTTTTCCAGTAGGTTGCGCTTATTCAGATAAAATTGTTTATCCAGAATTTTTCAGTCAGAATCCGGATTTTAAAAACGAAACCTATCAGACCAAATTGGGTGTTTATACTCAAAATTGCGGTCTAGACAATGTAGACATGTCGTGGGGCCACGATGAATATGTATACCACATGATGAAGCCCTACATTCCGGAGCCAGGTTTATACATGCTCCGTTACCATTCCTTTTACTCGCAGCACAGGGAAAATGCATACGATCACCTGATGAATGAAAAAGATCATGAAATGTTTAAATGGGTTAACCTGTTTAATCCTTACGATTTGTACTCTAAAAACCCCAATCAGAAAAGCTGGGCAGAACTAGAACCTTATTACAAGGCACTTGTAGCTAAGTATTTACCAGCCACTATTAAATTTTAACATTCTATCTCAAAAACAGTATAACCAAATAAAACAAACCAATTTATGAACCTAAATCTACAAAAATCATGAGATTTAAATGTACAAGCTTAAAGTATGGCAGCATCTTTTTGCTGCTTTTACTC
>NZ_JBFTRT010000810.1:0-1683 GCF_056399685.1 Pedobacter sp. 01N416 | reverse complement strand
CTTCCATATTGCCATCGCTTACATTTAAATGCCTCACCAGTTTCCTGATTTCGCTTAATAAAACAGATGCTTCTTCCGAACTGCGGATATCGGGTTCGGTTACAATCTCAATTAAAGGTACCCCCGCACGGTTCAAATCAACCAACGAATAGTTATCATCCTGATCATGGATACTTTTTCCGGCATCTTCTTCCAGGTGAATGCGATTGATTCCGATTTTCTTCATAGAGCCATTAGCCAGTTGCAGCTCCAGAAAACCATTAACGCAGATCGGTTGGTTATCCTGGGTAATCTGATAACCTTTTGGCAAGTCGGCGTAGAAATAGTTTTTCCTATCAAAATGGTTGATCTGGTTAATGGTACAGTTTAAAGCCAGACCGATACGGATGGCTTTTGCTACTACTTCTTTATTTAACTTCGGTAAGGCTCCAGGCAATGCCAGTGAAACCGTAGATATATTTTGATTGGGTAAAGCCCCGAAAGATGCACTATCAGCAGAAAATATTTTAGTGTTGGTGTTTAACTGAACGTGGATTTCTAGTCCTGAAACGAGTTCGTAATTGTTTTCGGATGTTCCTAAACTCATATTAAAATGATCCCTTTAAATGTATTATGGAGGCAAATATAGTTAAAGAATGTTAAATGAAATTGCTTTAATTAAACTACCGTGTACAGCTATTGTCTATCTCAGCAAACACACAAAAGAAACCTTTAATTAAAAAACATTATGAAAAAGTTAGTTTTATTTGCTGCAGTTCTGATGGTTTCATTATTCAGCATAAACAATGCAAAAGCACAGGTTAGCTTAAATATCAATATTGGTTCTCAGCCAGTTTGGGGGCCAACAGGATATAATCATGTAGATTATTATTATTTTCCTGATATAGACGCCTATTATAATGTGCCTTCTGCACAATACATTTACTCGAATGGCGGACGTTGGGTTTGGGGAAACAGCTTGCCTACTCAATACAGGAACTTTGATTTATACCGCGCCTACAAGGTGGTAATCAACGAGCCAAAACCATATTTAAGAAACAATATTTATGTAACCAAGTATGGTAAATATAAAAATTATGGTGGTCGCCAAGGTATTATAAGAGATAGTCGTGATACCAAATATTATGTAGTTAAAGGACATCCGAACTATAATGGAAACAAAACTGTCGTGATTAACAATAATCGCCCTATACGTAGGGAGAAAACTGTTGTAAGGGTAAATCAAAATTCAAGGTCTGCCCGCAACAATGAACACAAAACTGATAACAAAGGCGGGAATGATCGTCCTGAAAGAAATAACGGTCAAGGCCGTGGTAACGAGCGCCATTAATATTAATATTTAGTTGTAAATAAAGGAGCTTTGAGAGAGGCTCCTTTTTTGTTCACTTAATTTGGCACGTGGTTTGGCTATAAACAATAAACACTAAATGAATTAATATGAAAAGATTATTTTTAGTTGCTGCAGTGATGATGGTTTCATTGTTCAGCATCCCCGCTAAAGCACAGTTAAATGTGAATGTTAACATCGGCTCGCAACCGCTTTGGGGACCAACAGGTTATGATCATGTTGATTATTACTATCTTCCTGACGTAGAAAGTTATTATTATGTTCCGCAAAAGCAGTTTGTTTACTTAAATGGAAATGATTGGGTTTTTGCAAATTCTTTACCTGCAAAATATGGT
>NZ_JBFTRT010000809.1:0-1693 GCF_056399685.1 Pedobacter sp. 01N416 | reverse complement strand
AAACTATGTTATCAAAAATAATCTATAATGTTGAAAGAACCATTCATAACAAAAAACATTATACCGCTCCCAATTCACTTCTAAAATTTGGAAAATATTATATTCATTTCAATATGAACCCAAATACAACATGGTATTTTGTATTTGAAAAAAGTAATAATAGGTATTTAATTACATACGTGTTTAATAATTATTCTACAGAAGCGAAAGATTTAAACTACAGATTTTAAAAATAATTTACTATCTTGAAGAATGAATTTTCCAGAAGATTTTCTTCATTATGTATGGCAATTCAGGTCGTTTGATTATAGCGGGCTGCAAACTACCGCTGGAGAAAACTTGAAAATTATCAATCCAGGCTTGTTAAACAAAAATGCTGGGCCGGATTTTTTTAACGCGAAAATCGAAATTGACGATACTACATGGGCTGGTAATGTAGAAATTCACCTCCGGTCGTCAGACTGGTTAAAACACAATCATCAGATTAATCCCGCTTACGAAAATGTTGTCTTACATGTTGTTTATGAGCATGATGCGGAAATAAAAAGAATAGACAATACTGTTTTGCCCGTTTTGGAATTAAAACAGCGTATCTCTGCCGATCTCATCAAAAAATACGAAAACCTATTTCTCACATTAACTGATTTTCCTTGCATTGCACAAATTGGAACGGTAGATCAATTAATTGTCGATTCTTTTTTATCAAGAACCTTAATAGAACGTTTCGAGCAAAAAACAAATGCTGTTACAGAAACCTTGAACGAATTAAATGGGAATTGGGATGAGACTTTTTACCGTTTTCTGGCGCGTAATTTTGGCTTTAAAATAAATGCCCTGCCTTTTGAGTTGTTTGCTAAAGCCGTTTCGCAGCAAATTTATGCCAAGCACAAAAATAACCCAAACCAAATTGAAGCGCTGGTTTTTGGTGCCGCTGGTTTTTTAAATGATCAGTTTGAAGAGGAGTACCCTAAAAAGCTAAAGGCCGAATTCCAGTTTCTTCGAAAGAAATACAATATTAAACCTATAGAAGTTTCGATGTGGAAATTTATGCGGATGAGGCCGCAAAACTTTCCTACAATCAGATTGGCACAATTTGCAGCGTTAATTGTAAAAGCCAACCATCTTTTTTCTAAAATTATCGAAATCAAAGATATAGCCCAATTGCATGCTTTGTTTGAAAACCTACCGGTAAACGATTACTGGAAAACACATTATCATTTTAAAAAAGAAACCTCTGGTGTAAATACGCAAATTGGGAAAACATCTGTTGATAATGTTTTGTTAAATACGGTGGCTTTGTTTTTATTCGCGTATGGTAAACACACGGGTACACAATACTATATTAGCAGGGCGATAAAATTGTTGGAGCGTTTGCCAGCTGAGCAAAATGCGATTACAGATAAATTTACCGGGGCAGGGGTGAAGATGGATCATGCATTTGCTTCGCAAGGAATTTTGCAGCTGAAAAAGCAATACTGCGATGAGAAAAAATGTCTATATTGTGGTATTGGAATTAAAATTTTAAAGCAGGCCTAACCAGATGCTGATTTCAAACAAAACTTTCTACCCTATAATCTGTTTTTAAATTATGGAATTTCCACACGAGCTAAAAGAACTATATCCTAATCAGATTATTGAGGTTAGGGGTAATGCCGATGCCTTAACTGTTATTTTAAACAAAGATGTCGATATC
>NZ_JBFTRT010000808.1:0-1694 GCF_056399685.1 Pedobacter sp. 01N416 | reverse complement strand
GGACATTTTATACCATGGAGAAATTTAAATGGGATGCTGCATGGGTAGGCTATTCATTAGGTTTTGTGGGTTTGGTTGTGGGCCTTGTACAAGGTGGTTTAATAAGGGTGATCCTTCCTAAAATCGGAGAAAAGAAAGCGGTTTACTTTGGTCTTATTTTATACATCATAGGCTTCATAGCTTTTGCTTTTGCAAGCAAGGGCTGGATGATGTTTGCTTTTATGCTTCCTTATGGTTTAGCCGGAATCTGCGGACCGGCCATGCAGGGCTTGATTTCGAATCAGGTACCTTCGAATGCACAAGGTGAAATGCAGGGTGTTTTAACAGGTTTACAAAGTTTAGCGGCCATATTTGCCCCTTGGGTAATGACACATATATTTGCTTATTTTATCGAAGGCAAGGCTCCGGTTTATTTTCCGGGCGCACCATTTATATTGAGTGCGGTGTTAACTTTAATCGGATTGTTTATCTGTTTAAGGAGCTTGAAGAAATACCATTAGTAAGCCTTAAACGCGGTCATCGTTGACTGAAGTAGACGCAACCCAAAAACCTACCCTGTTTGAATGAAGTCCCTGAAACAAGTTCAGGGTGACGCAACCATTGTAGTCCTTTTCTGTAGATGAACGGGAAAAAAAGCTTAAAGCAACTCATTAGCCAAATTAGCCAACTCGCTCCTCTCGCCTTTATGTAAGGTAATATGGGCATACAGCGGGTGGTTTTTAGCGTTTTCGATTAAATAAGACAGGCCATTACTTTCAGAATCTAGGTATGGCGTATCAATCTGATAAATATCGCCTGTGAAAACTATTTTGGTATGTTCGCCCGCCCTCGAAATTATCGTTTTCACTTCATGGGGTGTTAAATTCTGTGCCTCATCAATAATAAAGAAAATTTTGGTGAGGGTTCTTCCCCGGATAAAAGCCAATGGCGCAATCGCTATTTTTTCGGTTATAATCAGTTCATCAATCTTTTCCGACATTTTATCATCGCCGATAAACTGCTCTTTAATAAACCGCAGATTATCCCAAATGGGTGCCATAAAAGGATCAGTTTTCGATTTTGCATCGCCTGGTAAGAAACCGATGTCTTTATTGCTCAGGGAAACAATCGGTCGCGTTACATAAATCTGTCTAAAGTTTTTACGCTGTTCTAAAGCGCTTGCCAAAGCCAATAGCGTTTTACCTGTTCCGGCATTCCCTTGTATGCTCACCAGCTTAATTTCAGGATCTAAAAGTGCATGAATGGCAAATGCCTGTTCAATATTTTTAGGTTTGATTTTAAATATAGGATCAGTAGAAACTGCAGAAATTGTTTTTAAACTGTTGTTATAAAATACATTTGCTGTTTTTCTCTTATTCCTTAAAATATAAAAGTGATTGCCATTTTTAGGTGGCAGTTCTACTTCATTAGCATCAATAAAAAGTTGTTTTTTTATTTCATCTATAATTTCCACCGGAAAGTTGGCTATTTCGGTTTTTCCGGCGTAAAGCTCATCTACATTTTTAATTTTACCAGTTTCATAATCTTCTGCATTTAAATCCAAAGCTTTTGCTTTTAACCTCAGGCAGATGTCTTTCGATACCAGTACTACTTTCTTATCGGGATATTCTTCTTTTAAACTTAATGCTGCATTTAAAATCTTATGGTCTGTTTTACCTTTTCCATACACTTCTTCCGCATTTATAGTTAAAGGC
>NZ_JBFTRT010000807.1:0-1694 GCF_056399685.1 Pedobacter sp. 01N416 | reverse complement strand
GCATGTTACCGGACATGCAGATTTTCCATTTAGAATTGATGATGAGGATAATGATAAGTTACAATTTACCAATCTACTAGCAAATAGGATATACGGAACGCAAGACTGGAAGCAATATAGCCTAAAGTTACCCCTTCAAAAAGAGGCCACAAAAATTTATCTTTTTCCTATGCTTTACGGTCCAGGCAAACTCTGGCTTGATGATGTTCAGATATTAATTGATGGTGTAGATATCAGTCAGGCAAAAATAAAACCAGATTATAATCCTAATGCCCCACAAGCTATTAATTATGGCAGTAATGCGACGGCATCGGGCAGAGTGAAAGTGAAAGATGCCGAACTGTATTACGAAACCTATGGAAAAGGCGAGCCCCTGTTATTATTACATGGAAACAGCCAATCGATCAGCGTTTTTAAAAAACAGATTAAAGCATTCTCAAAAATTTATAAGGTTATTGCAGTAGATACCCGTGGACAAGGAAAAAGTACCGATTCCAGTACTCAGCCACTTTCATATGACCTCTACGCCGAGGATATGAAAACATTACTTGACTCTTTACATATCAGTAAAACCAATATTTTAGGCTGGAGCGATGGTGGAAATACGGGGTTGATCATGGCGGCTAAATATCCTACATATATAAAGAAACTCGCCGTTACCGGAGCATGTACAAACCCAAATGAAGCAGTTTCGACCAGTACTTTAGAAGAGGTTAGCAAAGCAATTGAAAGTTTGAAAACCAGACAAGATGTTAAATCTAAGTATCAGGTTAGGTTATTTACCATGTTGCTTACCGAACCGCATATTACTGCTTTTGACCTGAAGAAGATTAAAGCACCAGTTTTGGTAATGGCAGGTGAGAAGGATATGATTTTAGAGAAGCACACTAAATTTATTGCGGCTAACATCTCTAAATCGCAACTATTTATTTTTAAGGGCGCTTCACATTATGTGCCTGTAGAAATGGTTTCAGAATTTAATACTAAGGTGCTTGCCTTTTTAGATAAATGAAAAATGTAATTAAGGTTGTTGGTCTTTCCTGACTTTATCTTTTACAACATTCCAACATTAAAACATTCCAACAATCCTTATCTTTGCAAACAGATGGAAAATTTATTGGCAAAACATGATCTGGCAGGCGGATATTGCAACAGTTTAACAACTTATTCGAGGTATTTAACCCGAGAAGTTAACATAGGTGATATTGCTTTAGGCGGGCACAATCCAATCCGGATTCAATCGATGACTACTACCGATACCATGGATACTTTAGGTACTGTAGAACAGACGATCCGCATGGTAGAATCTGGCTGTGAGTATGTTCGTATTACCGCACCGAGCATTAAAGAAGCCGAAAATCTGGCCAATATTAAAAAAGAACTGCGTTTCCGAGGTTATAATGTGCCATTAATTGCTGATATCCATTTTACGCCGAATGCTGCCGAAATGGCTGCGCGCATTGTAGAAAAAGTAAGGGTTAACCCAGGCAATTATGCAGATAAAAAGAAGTTCGAGAATCTAGAATATACACAGGATGCTTACAATGCAGAGTTAAGCCGGATTTACAAAAAATTTATCCCTTTAGTTAAAATCTGTAAAGAGTATGGTACCGCCATGCGCATTGGCACTAATCACGGATCGCTTTCTGACAGGATTATGAGTCATTATGGCGATACCCCTCGTGGAATGGTAG
>NZ_JBFTRT010000806.1:0-1702 GCF_056399685.1 Pedobacter sp. 01N416 | reverse complement strand
GACCAAAAGAAATCGACATGCTATTTTCGATCGAGGAAATAAGAGCTGATTTCGAAAATTATGAGATTCTTGTATTAGAAGAAAAAGAAATTGAACTGAATGAGGGTTTGTTTCATAACGGCCAGGGCTCGGTAATCAGATTTGTTGGAAGAAGGAAATAAAGCAGTTTAGTCTATAGTTGAGAAATGAATTTAAAAAACAGTAAAGTTTTGCACAATTTTTTAGACACTAGGATTATAGTTTTTATCAACCTAAAGCCATAAATTCGTAAAATCAAAAACAACAAAAACAGATAAATATAATACTATGAAAACGATGATTAAATCAATCGCGTTGCTATTTACAGCAATTACTATTTCTGTAAGTGCAATGGCACAAGATGCTCAGCCTAAACCAAGTCCTGCTGCTACAGCGACAGGAAAAGTTAAAGGTGCAACCATTACCATCAACTACAGCAGCCCTGCCGTAAAAGGACGTAAAATCTGGGGCGGTTTAGAAGCCTTTGATAAAGTATGGCGCGCAGGTGCAAACGAGGCTACTACTTTCGAAACCGATAAAGATATCGTAGTTGAAGGTAAAGCTTTGGCAGCAGGAAAATACAGCTTCTTTTTAATCCCTAAAGAAAGCGGAACCTGGACAGCTATTTTTAACAAAGAACCAAAACAGTGGGGTGCTTATAAATACGAAGAAGCTAAGGATGCTTTGCGTGTTGATGTTAAAACCAAAGCCTTAAAAGCTACACAAGAACGTTTGGTTTATAAAATTACCAAAAGCGGATTCGCTTTAGAATGGGATAAAATTTCTGTTCCGGTTAACATTAAATAATAAGATAAAATTATTTCACAGCCGTCCTGATTTACATTAGGACGGCTTTTTTTATGCCGTTTTTTTGAAAATGGCTGGGTTGTAATTCTTGGCGGTTTGCAGTCCCGTTTTCCATTACTCCCGACTTAACGTCGCGATTCATTATCCTATCGGTTGGTGTCTCACCGACCGAAATAAAAGATATTCTTATTAGAGGAAATGAGAGGCTTGCGGTTCTTGGATGCTTGCAGTCCCGCCATTCGCTATAGTCCCGATGAAGAATCGGGAGCTGCCGCTGCTGTCGGGTTTAAGGACAAGGGTTTGTGCATCCTGCAACCCAACAAATGAAATGCTGCTGTAGCCACTTAGCCCCGGTTGAAGCGTTACCCTGCAGCAACGAGGTATCCCGAAGTTTCGGGAAAGCGTAAAAGCAAAAAACGGGAAGAAACTTCTTGTTCTATACAGGGCTTGCGCTTCAAAATAAAAAACATATTTTGTTAAAGCTTTTTCTAATGATAGTCGGGATTTGCAATCGAGTCTTAAGAGCTTAGGATTTATAATCCTGACAAACAGTTAAAACTTGTAGAACTAGAACACTAGGGGTCCGGATTACAAATCCAGACCAACAACTTCTGTAAAGAACCTAAAACATAATAGCTACTTCATGTTAAAATACTATTTTAGGACAATTTAAAAATAAACACAAATAATGAAGCTTCCTATTAAACTACTGGCAATATTACCGCTTCTTTCATTAAACGTTTTAGCTCAACAAAAAACACAGCTTTTTTCTATTAAAACAGCAAAGCCTGTCGATCAGGTGAACGTTTTTTTAGGATCTTCAGCAGATCATGGGCAGATGTCGCCAGCTGCATCGGCCCCTTTTGGCATGTTGAGT
>NZ_JBFTRT010000805.1:0-1703 GCF_056399685.1 Pedobacter sp. 01N416 | reverse complement strand
TTTAAAGCAATTACTTTATTGGCCGATGTTAATTCGGTAATCGCGAAGGCTTTACCAGAGAAAGCCGTTTTCTTAACCGAAAATTTACCATCAGTACTCGGTAATTCTACTGCACCATCAGCTAAACCTGCTTTAAGTTTTACTGCAATACGTGGCGCTAAACCTTTACCAGAGAAAGAGTTAGATAAAACTACAATGTCGGCACCTTCTTTTTCTGCAGCTGCAGCAATAACACTTGCATAGGCTTGATTTACAAAGGTTTTTAATTGATCGGCACTTACGTTTAGTACTTTTGATGCACCGTATTTACCTAATTCCTTTAATTCGCTGTCGGCTACATCGCCAATAGAAATTGCGGTTAAATTAGTTGATTGTTGATCGGCAATGGCTTTGGCATAAGATACGGCTTCAAATACAGATTTCTTAAATTTCCCCTCAGCTTGTTCTACATATACTAATACTGACATATATTTATTTCTTTATCCTTAACAGGATGGTGTAAACGATTTGATTTATTGTGACTGAAAACTTAGATTACTTTAGCTTCGCTGTGAAGTAAACCGATTAACGATTCTGTTTGGTCGGCAGGAATTAACTTAACCGTTCCGCGCGGGGCAGGAGTTTCATATTTCGTAACCTTGGTTACTTCTTCAATAGCAACTGCATCTACTACAACCAATGGTTTTGTTCTGGCACTCATGATACCACGCATATTCGGTATTTTCGGTTCTGCCACACCTTCAGCACAACTTGCAACAAACTTACCAGAAACGGTTAAAACTTCTTTACCACCTTCAATTTCTCTTTCAATCGTTGCTGTATCACCGTCAACATCTAATTTTTTGATAATAGATACTGAAGGGATATCTAAAAACTCACCAACCATAGCAGCAACCTGATTACCATTATAATCGATAGACTCGCGACCGGTTAGAATAATATTGAAATCTTTATCTTTTGCATATTCCGCAATCTGTTTAGCCACAAAATAGGCATCTCTCGGTGCCGCATTAACCCTAACCGCATCATCTGCACCAATTGCAAGCGCTTTTCTAATGGTTGGATCGTTGCCTGCTTCGCCTACATTAATAACCGTTACCGTTCCTTTACCACCTTCGGTTAGCTCAATTGCCCTTGATAAAGCGATTTCATCGTATGGATTAACAATATATTGCACTCCTGACGTATTGAATTCGGTATTATCATTAGTAAAAGTTATTTTTGTCGTTGTGTCTGGCACATTACTGATACAAACTAATATTTTCATATGTTAATAGTGGTTTTTATTGCTATGAAGCTATCGCAAGCCGAAWTTTTTAGCTCATGATAATTTCATATGTTATATGTTTATTATATAAGGTCTTTCTGCAAATTTAATTAAAAAAGCAAGGAAATAAAATGTCATCAACCCGTTTAAGTAAGTTATTGGAATTTTTAGAAAGCGATCCTAACGATCCTTTTATACTATATGCCTTAGCCACAGAGTATAACGCACAAAATGATAAGGAAAAAGCTTATTCTTTTTACCTTCAGTTAACCGATAAACACCCGGATTATGTTGGCACTTATTACCATTTGGGGAAATTGCTTGAAAAAGACGATCAAAAAGAGAAAGCTATAGCCATTTATCAGAAGGGAATGCAGGTAGCACGCAACAAAAGAGACATGCACGCTTTTTCTGAATTACAGGGCGCGTACAATAC
>NZ_JBFTRT010000804.1:0-2896 GCF_056399685.1 Pedobacter sp. 01N416 | reverse complement strand
TATAAAGAATACACGTTATGCCATCGGTTCGATGTTATTGGCTGATTTAGTTGGGGTTTGTACAGCTATAGTGCTTAGTTATATGTTTTTTGCGTAGTTTTTAACTACAGACAGAAGGGCACAAAGTTCACAGAACTGGGTGTGTAGTCAAAAAGCAAAAACATTAATCTACAGCTATTTTCTAAATCTGGGGAAACATAAATTAGCAAGATTGTTGTGGGATAGATATCCTGTTAATGATTTCATCAATAGCATCAGGATCAATCGCTACGTTTTTCGAAGCACACCATTTTTCTGTTTTATTATCCAGCCAGATACAAAAAGAATGATAGCCATCTAAAACAACGGCATAAGTTTCATGAAAATCATCTTGAATACGCATGCAAAATCCCTTAAAAATTTTGCCTCTAACAATGAATTGCAGGGTGGAATAATTTTCTAACATGGCTCATTATATTTTTGGTTAATTTACAACAAATTATAAACGAGAATGTTTCGTTAATTTAAAGGAATTAATAATTAATTCTTAAACTACAAGGAAAGGCTTAACCTATGTTTAACATATTCGAGTAGCCTTTAGCTATTAAACGCTTTTTTGAAGGTAAAAATATCTCGCATTGCAGATTTAATATCGTGCGTCCTTTTTTCACTATTGATGTTTCGGCGATTACTTCATCTCCTTCGCTTGCAGGGGCAAAATAATCGACATAGTTATTTACGGTGGTATAACGTTCGTTCAGTCCCATTGTAAAAACCGTTGCACCAATTAAATCATCAATAATGCCTGCCGTTACACCACCATGTAAAATTTGATAAGGATTGGTCATTTCTTTACGGATGGTATACTGGCAAACCAACATACCGTACTCTGCTTTAACTAAAACAGGAGCCAGCCAGTTCATAAAGTTAGACGGCGAATTGGTAATTACCTTGCCAATTGATTGCCTTAAAAAAGTTAAACGCTGTTCGTTTAAAGAGGGTTCCATATAGGGTAAAAATAGGCAAAATAGTTTATTAGTCCGTAAGGTGGAACGGTTGGTAGAAAAAAGGTTTGATGGCAAAAGAAAATGGAAGATATAAATACCTCCCATTTCCTAAACGAAACATTTAACCCTAAAACATGATTATATAACCGTGCTATAGTTCCCATTAGAAGCTTATGGTCAATGGTTTTTTGGTCAATAGTTTATAGTGCCCATATTGTAAATTCCTGATCTGCCATTTGGCGAAGGGTTATAATATTCGAAATATTTTAATCGATTTAAATTTGATTGGTATGCGATATTGAAAATATTATCTGCCTGAAGAAAAATATCACATAAGGTCTTTCCTTTTTTAGTTTTCAGTGTTGATCCTATTCCTCCGTTGATTAAGGTATAACCTGGCGTAAAGGTTTCAGTATTATCTAAAGCATAAAATTTATCCTGATCAGCGAAAAAAGCAGCATCAATTTTAATATAAGGCTTATCAAAAATGCCTATAGCCTTTTGAGCGGTCGCCTTGATCTCTGTTCTCACCTGCAATGGCGGAATAAAGGGTAGGTATTTAGCTTCCTTACCATGTTTATTTAATAATTCCTGATTCTGGTTCAACCCAACCACGTAAGCCAAACTATTGTTAAAACTTAACCATTTCATCGCTGAAGGATGTAGATTTACCGAAATTTCTGCACCATATAATCTTGCTTTCGACTGCTGATACTGATAAGTTAGGTTTCCAGGAACTATAACCACTGGATTCCCATTGGCATCGGTCAAGCGCGATTGATAGATGTAGTTCTGAATATTGTTATTAAACAGTTCCATACTTATTTCAGCATCTTTTAAGTAAGCAATAACGCCTATATCTTCCTGAAGGTTAAACTCTGGTTTAAAAGTCCTGTTGCCCAAATACACAATGTGCGCACCGGGATCTAATCCATTTGAACCGATTTCTGTAATGTTTGGTGCACGGTATCCCCTGGCAATATTGGCTTTAATGAGCAGTTTTTCAGAAATGTTATAGGTTAAACCCAAACTTCCTGACAAGCCATAATAGTTTTTATCAAAAGAAGGGAATTGCAATTTTCCAGTGGCATCAGTCGAGCTCACCTGTTTACCAAAACCTGTTTGTGCATTGGTACCTACATAAAAATCACTCCAGTGTATATTTCTTCTGTCTATCCTGATTCCTCCGGAAACATCGATTTTACCCATCGATTTCTTTGMAAAATAAAAAGCACCGATATCGAAAAGATCATAATCGGGAATGGGAAAATCGGTAGCAGCCTTGCTCCTGTTTCCCTGGTACATACCATTTACTCCAATGGTACTTTCGATACCGGCAAAATCTGGAAGGTTGTATTTAAGATCATAATTAAAAGTGYTTAACACTACATAAAGCCCGGCCTGACTTGGCAATGTTGGGTGATTATATTCTCTCCTTACACTTTGCTGTCCGCCAATCAATAAATTTAAATCACTCGTTCCAAATTTAAACTGACTGGTGTTATAAAATCGGTAATGTTGAATGTGCTGATGTAAGGGATTAATGGAGTAGGTATTCAAATCACTTTCAGGCACAATAGGCCTGTTTTTAATATCATCTCCGTTATCTAAAACCTGCCTGGTAAATCGTCGTGATAAAGAATCTCTGCTACCATCAGGAATTTCCATTAAATTATCGTAATAGGTAACGGCAGTTTTAGAATAACCCCAGGCTTTATCTACTCTGGCACTGGCAGATAGATTGTATTCTCTAAAAGCTGTTCCGTAAACCAATCCATCAATTTTGTTTTGGTAATTATGTGCTGTTTTCCCAGTCGCCCTAAACGTATATTTCCAATCGTTTTTAATGTAGGCCAATCCGAGCGACGAACCGATCATGCCATTATTACTTTGGTAATTTGCTGTAAAAT
>NZ_JBFTRT010000803.1:0-1706 GCF_056399685.1 Pedobacter sp. 01N416 | reverse complement strand
ATCTAAGCCAATACCAAGTGCATATGTACGGGCCCTTAAAAAGTCCATCAGTTTATTGCTGCTGTTCATGTGCGAAATTTCAGATACGGCTATTGGTTTGCCAATCCGTACCTTAATGGTGCGCCCATGTTTATTTAAAAACTCCGAAGGTAACTTTGCAGTACGCAGGGTAGGGTGGATGAAGCTTAAAATATTAAAGAAAACCCCGTTATTACCGTGAAAATAAATAGGTACAACGGGTACTTTTGCTTTAGCAATCAGTTTTCCAACAACAGGATGCCACATCCTGTCGGTTACCTGTTGGGCATCCAACTTAAAGGTAGAAACCTCTCCTGCAGGGAAAATCCCGATCGGAACCCCGTTTCTAAGCAGATCAAAAGTAGTTTTTAAACCACTGATGCTCGATGTATGTTGAACGTTTTCGAAAGGGTTAACAGCAACAAAAAACTCATCAAGGTTCGGTATTTTTTTCAGAATAAAGTTTACCATCACCTTGGCATCTGGCCTAACCGTACATAAAAGTTTAACCAAAGCCAAACCTTCTACACCTCCATAAGGATGGTTTGCAATGGCAATAAATGGTCCTGTTTTCGGAATGCAATTTAAATCATCATCGTCAAATTCGATAGAAACGCCAATGGTTTCCAGTATCTTATCTACAAACTCTAAACCTTTAAAGTGTTGATTTTGAGCGAATACATCATTAATGTCGTTCAGTTTCATGATCTCCATCATCAAACCCGCTAAACCTGGTACACCTAGCTTATCTATCTTTGTTGCTTTCGCAAACTCAGATGTAGTTATGATCTTCATATAAAATTCTTATGGCGTTGATAGGCAAAACCTGTTCTGTTTTGCAATTCCAAAAATAAGATTTATATTTATAATACACATGTCATATCGCATCAATGAGAATTTGGCTCAACAAAAATTTTGGTGTTAGCAAAAGTGAATTTAATGGATTGCTATTTCTAGTCTTTATTATTATTGTAATTAAGGCAACACCTATTATATATGGCTATTATCGGCCCCTTTCAAATGATGGTTCAAATCTTTTAGCACAAATTCAGAAGATAACCATAACAGATCAGGTATATGCCCATACCATTCGTGATCGGATTGAAAATTCGAATCCCAAAAAAACGGTTAAACTTTTCAAATTCAATCCCAATACTTTAGATGCACAGGGTTGGCAAACTCTAGGTTTATCAGCAAAACAGGCACAATCGGTTATGAATTATACCGCTAAGGGCGGTAAGTTTTACAAAGCCGAAGATCTTCAGAAAATGTATACCATTTCGCCAGAAATGTATAAAAAGATATTGCCCTATGTTAACATACCCGATCAGCCCATCAATACCTCAAGAAAATATGCACCTTTCGATAAAAAAGAATACGCTAAAAAAACTTTAGTAATCGTCGATATTAATAAGGCCGATTCTGCACAACTGGATAAGATAAAAGGCATTGGCGGAACTTTTGCGCTTAGAATTATTAAATACCGTGAACGTTTAGGTGGTTTTTACAAGAAAGAGCAGCTTCTCGAAGTTTATGGATTAGATTCTAATAAGTATGCCGAAATTAAAGATCAGATTGAAATCAGTAATGCCCCATTAAAAACAATAAATATAAATACAGCAACGTTTGATGATTTAAAGCGCAATCCATACCTCTCTTACAAGCAGATCAATGCCATTATTCAATAC
>NZ_JBFTRT010000802.1:0-1706 GCF_056399685.1 Pedobacter sp. 01N416 | reverse complement strand
GGTTATATTAACTGCGAGCTGCAAAGACAGTTTTTTAGAAGAGAAAAAAGATTATGCAGGCTTTAATGAGCAGGTTTTTCAAGAAGCCTCACTGGCTCAGGGCTATGTAGATTATGTATACGGGTTGTTTTTACCAGCAAACAATGGCACTCCAAATGTGCAGGTGCAGAGTGCTACAGATAACGGCACTTACAGTTCGGCATTTACTCAAACTACCGATGAGCTGGCAGGTGAAACGGATTGGAATAAAGAATGGGCCCAAATTTCATATGTAAATACAAATGCATTAAAATACTTTGGACAACGTTTGCCAAATAGTGTAGCCAATAACACCTGGACACGCATGAAAGAGATCAATCTTTTTCTACAGGAAATTGATAAGCATGGTTTAACAACAGATATAACCAATAAGTTTAAAGGACAGATGTACTTTTGGAGAGCCTGGCAATATTTCGAACTGGTAAAGTTATATGGCGGGGTACCACTGGTTTTAACGCCTCAAGATCCAATTGTTTCTTCCGGACCTGCGAATGAAATACAAAGAAGCTCATCTTCTGCCTGTATAGAACAGATTGTTAAAGACTTGGATATGGCCATCTCCTTATTGCCTGGAAAATGGACAGGAGTAGATAATGGTAGAATTACATCAGGCGCAGCTGCTGCGCTAAAAGGTAGGGTATTGTTAACATGGGCAAGCCCACTTTTTAACCGCACCGATGACAGGGCACGTTGGGATAGAGCCTACCAAGCAAATTTAGCAGCCAAAACTTTATTAGAAGCTAATGGCTTTGGCTTATATAAAGTAGGAGGAACAGCAAATGGAGTGGCCTGGGGAAATATGTTTATAGCTGATAACAGTATCGAATCTGTATTCGCTTTTGGCTTTAATGCATTAACAACCGGAAATCCACAAAAAAACAACGGTTGGGAACAAGCTACCAGATCGAGAGAAATTAATGGCGGAGGATCAATATCGCCAACCAAACAGATTGTGGATGCTTTTCCGATGAGGGATGGTAAATCTATTAATGCTTCATCTGCTGCATATCCATATTCGGACGCTAAATTTTACAAAAACAGAGACCCTAGGTTTTATAAAACATTTGTATATAATGGAGCCATCTGGCCGTATTCGGGTGCAACTAATTATAAGCAATGGACTTATGTTTGGAAAAAAACGTCAACAGCTGGCTATAATGGCACTACTGAAACAAAAGGAGCCAATGCAAGCGGTATATATTTATGTAAAGCAAATAATCCAAACGCAAACAATACAATTGGTAACTTTAGCAATAGTCCAACCGACTATATGGAGATAAGATTTGCAGAAGTTGTACTAAATCTTGCTGAATCAGCTATCGGTGCAGATAAACTTAGCGAAGGTTTTGAAGGCATTAAATCTATAAGAGATAGGGCAGGCATTTTAGCCGGTACAGACGGGTCTTATGGTTTGGATGTTGGTTTAAGCCGCGACCAATTATTTGCAGCTGCTTTAAACGAAAGAAAAGTAGAATTCGCCTACGAAAGCAAACGCTTCTGGGATCTAAGAAGATGGATGCTTTTTGAATCTGGTCCTACCGCCACAAGGTTAGGTTTTACACCATTAAATGGCACGCGTAGAACAGGGTTTTATATTGGAGTTAAAACACTTGCAGGTGCTGATTACGTTGGTGCAAATGATCCTTTATTAAAACCGGCCTCAGGAA
>NZ_JBFTRT010000801.1:0-1710 GCF_056399685.1 Pedobacter sp. 01N416 | reverse complement strand
GGGATATCTACACCATGCCTTGCCGTTTCCGGATCTATATCATTCCATAATTGAACAGGTTCATAATGAAGATGAATTTCATTATTCTTTTCTTCAAGGGCAAAATCATACAATGCTGTAAACGTCCGGGTAAAGTACACTGTTTTTTTGAAGGCAGAGAGTACATCCCTATCGCTTTGCTGTAAATGACCGGCCTGACCTATAATGGGAGGTGTTGCCTTTTCTCCTAAGTGGAGTCCCAGATTTTTGTCGGCAGAAATTTGAAGCATAGCATCCATAATGGCAATGTTTGCTTCAAGCGAAACTTTCATTTCTATCTTGCTCAGATCATCCCGATTAATGTTACCTGCACTACAAATGGTATTTACTTCTGCATCATTCCTTGCACTAAGTAATATTAAATTTCGCATTACCGGCATGGCAACCCAAAAAGTATTTATAGATGTACCATTTTGCTTGTAAAACCCTTCCATACTATTTAATCATCGTTCAATTATATAAATTTATGGCAATAAATACCCCACTCAGGTGCTTTTACATTATAGTATGGTAATAGACCATTCTTTTATTCTTATGCTATTAGCCCTTGGAGGAATCAATTCCGCAATAAACAAATATAAAAAATGTAACGGCTAAAGCGCAGCAACTATTGGCGATAAATGCCTGTATTTCTTCATTTTTTTGGCTATTTTCGCTAACCTAGCCTAAGATAACATGACGAAATTTTTTACATTATCTATTTTTCTGTTAAATGCTGCTGTATCTATTTACACTTTTGGACAGGACAGCACAACATTAAAATCAGACAGCCTAAAGAATGGAAAGCTAGAAAACGAATTCAATAAAGTAAATCAACTCTCTGCGGAGCGGCTTTCTGATTCACTTAAGCGAGCAGAACTAGAACAACGTGTAAGCGCACTGGGAACAACAGACAAATTGCAACGGGAAAGTTTAATGGCTGAATTAAAATCACTCAAAAAAAGAGATTCCATTCATCGTTTCCGTCAGATAAGTCAGATAGATTCTTTACGCAAGATTATCAAAGGTGTACCAGTTGTATTTAATGGCGATACACTCTATTTTATTTATGCCAAGCTGGGCAGTTTTAGTGCCACCGACAGGACAAAAGCTGTGGCTGACAGACTAGAAAGAGTTGGCGATGGCGCGAATTTTTCATCCGATTCACTTAAGCTTATCCCTGCCGAACAAACTACCGATTTGCTCTATGGTAACACCTTATTGCTTTCTATAACTGATCAGGATGCATTATGGGCCAGAAGCGACCGCGAGGTTTACACTTCAGAAATCAAAAAGCGAGTAGTAGCTGCTCTCGATAAATACGTTCACGATACCAGTTGGCAGGTATTATTGAGGGAAATTTTATTGACAATATTGGTTATTGCAGTGGTAATTGGTTTAATCTATCTTATTAACAGGCTCTTCAGAAAAATATCAACCAAATTTTTCTCTGCAGAAGGACGTTTTAAAGATGGTATAAAAATCAAAAACTATGAGTTATTAGATGTAAACCGTCAACTGGCTATAATTACGATACTCTTGAAAATCATTCGTTATGGGATTATTCTGGCAGTAATTTATCTGGCCTTTCCTGTGCTGTTTGGAATTTTCCCCTTTACGCGCGATCTCTCTGTTAACCTGTTGAATTATATCCTCAGTCCACTTAAAAGAATTGGCATTGCGGTATGGAAC
>NZ_JBFTRT010000800.1:0-2846 GCF_056399685.1 Pedobacter sp. 01N416 | reverse complement strand
ACATATATTTGAAAAAGCATCCGACCGCTTGGTAGGATGCTTTTTAATTTTAAAATCTGCCCATGCAAGTTATACCAGTAAGCAATTCATCACTAAAAAAAGACTTTCTAAACACACCCAAAATCCTATATAAAAACGACAAAAACTGGATCTGTCCACTGGATAGTGAGGTTGAGAATGTTTTTAACCCAGAAAAAAACACCTTTTTTGCACATGGAAAATGTACACGCTGGGTTTTAAAAAATGATGCAGGAAAATTGATCGGCCGTGTAGCAGCTTTTATTAATGAAAAAAAAGCTTACCACTACGACCAACCAACTGGTGGTATGGGATTTTTTGAATGTATTGATGATGAAAAAGCTGCCTTTCTTYTATTCGATACAGCCAAAACCTGGTTGGCCGAAAATGGAATGAAAGCCATGGACGGCCCGATTAATTTTGGTGAAAACGATAGCTTCTGGGGCCTGTTAGTTGAGGGTTTTACCCCTCCTTCTTTCGGCATGAACTATAACTTTCCATACTATCAAAACTTTTTCGAGAAATATGGCTTTATTACCGAATACGAACAATTAACCAACCATATTAACCTAACTATCCCCTTCCCAGAACGTTTTACAAAAATTGCCAACTGGGTAAGAAATAAACCAGGTTATACTTTCGAATATTTCAGCAAGGCCAATTCGAGCAAATACATTAATGATTTAATGGAAATCTACAATGATGGCTGGCAGGATTTCGAAAACTTTGTGCCTATTAAAAAAGAAACGCTCGAGGAAAGCTTTAAAAGTATGGAACCCATCATGGATGAACATTTGATCCAGTTTGCCTACTTTAATGGCGAACCAGCCTCTTTTGTAGTATTGATTCCAGATGCAAACCAAATGATTAAAGGTTTTGATGGAAAACTTGGTTTAATTGAAAAATTAAAGTTTGCTTACCGCCGCTGGGTGGGCGTTACCCGCATGAGGGCAATTGTAATGGGTACCAAACCTAAGTTCCAAAAACATGGCCTGGAATCCGTTCTTTTTATCCGTTTAGGCGAATACGTACTTCCTAAAAACCAGTACAAAGAGCTTGAATTGAGTTGGGTAGGTGATTTTAATGATCAGATGATTGCTATCCATAAAGCCACCGGTGCAACTTTTGGGAAAAAGCACCTTACCATGAGGAAAATCTTTTAAATYAAATCGTCATTGCGAGAAGGCTTTTCAGCCGACGAAGCAATCTTAATTCGGTAGTATCTATCTAATTGAAGATTGCTTCGTCGTTCCTCCTCGAAATGACAATTTTACCAAGAACTTAGCCTTCACTTTTATATTTTGGCAGATTAATTAAAAGTACACTTCCCAAAATAATCACTAAACCAATAATCTGGGTAAGACCAACCACTTCGTTGGTAAAAGTTAAACTCAGTAAAACAGCCACTACCGGGTTTACATAAGCATAGGTGCTCACTTGCGTAGCCGGGCGCACCTTTAACAACCACACATAAGCACTAAACGCTGCAATTGAACCAAACAGAATAAGGTAAATAATAGATAACCAGGCATCAAGCGGTATGTTCCCCCAATCGAGTAAGGCCCGGGCTATTGGCCCGAAAACGAGTAATACCATACCTATAATCTGCAAGTTGCTTTGAGGTTTATCAAGTGCTTGTACAATCTGGCCTCCAAACAAGAGCACCACTCCTAAAAAGCCAATTACTAAACCCGATACAATGTACTTATTGCTCAGGTTTTCTTTCCAATGCGATTTATCTAAAATAACGAACCATATTGCTGCCGAAGCTACCATAATGGCTACTAAGCCGCTCGGAATAAACTGCTCTACCCAAATTACGATTCCGTTACCCAAACCCAACATTAAAATGCCGCTTACTGCAGCAATTTTGATGGTTTTTAGGTTAAAAATATCTTCTCCTTTAATCTTGCACCAGCTTAGCATCAGCACTCCCGCAATAGAAAAACGGAAAGCGCCTAAAATAAAAGGTGGGAAACCAGCCAATGCTTTCTGGATAAAAAAGTAGGTAGAGCCCCAAACGACGTATACGATAGCAAATGCGAGGTAAACCATTACCGGCGATGCTGTTTTATTTAAATTTGCCATATGCTTATTTTTCAGGAATTACTAATTTTTGTTGTTCTTTCACAGTCTCCAGCACAATCGTGGTTTTAACCGATAAAATATTCGGAATCTTACTAAATTCATCTCGCAGTAAAGCCATTAATGAGGCCGCATCTGCTGTCCTCACCTTAATCAGAAAGCAGTCATCTCCTGCAATAACGTGTACTTCTTGTACATCGGGTATTTTTGCCAGTTCGTTTGCGGTATCACTACAGCCCAAACTTTGAGATGATTTCATTGAAATAAAGGCGAGTAATTTTAAATCGAGTGCCACAGGGTTTATCCGGGCATTATATTGGGTAATTACATTTTTCTTTTCCAACTTCTTTACCCGTTCCAACACAGCTGAAGGAACCAGATCCAATGCCTTTGCTAAATCTACATTCGAGATCCGTGCGTTATCCTGCATAAGTCTGAGTATAGCCAGATCGATATGATCTAAACTAAAATTGCTTTCGATTACCATTCTATAAAAATATAAATATTTAGAATAAAATTCATAATAATTTAATTAAAAATGAATTTTATTCTTATTTATTATTTTATTATGATAATTAGTCGGTAAAAGAACAGATAAACCGATTTTTATATTCCGAGCTTATCATACAGATCGATAACCTTTTTACGGAGCTTATTAATTTCTTCTTCCTTTTCGATCAGTTCTTTTTTAAGTGCAACGAGTTCTTCTTCTGATGAATCTGATATTACAGACTGCCCAGATA
>NZ_JBFTRT010000799.1:0-1718 GCF_056399685.1 Pedobacter sp. 01N416 | reverse complement strand
AAGGGCGCTCTATCCAGAAAATCTTTTTTACAGCCGCTTATTATTATGGCAGCGGCGAATAAAGTGAGTATGTATAGTTTAATATGTTTCATAATTTTAGGTCTTAGTTGTTTAAAATAGAGATGTTGGCACCAATAGTAAACACACGTGGCTGCGCATAATATCCATTATCTACACCTGCTGCTAAGGGATTCCATGAACCTATCTCAGGATCGTAACCTTTATATTTTGTAATTGTAAATACGTTGGTTACCTGGGCATACAGGCGCAAGTTTTTCAGGTGGATTTTAGATAAAAGACTCTCTTTAAAATTATATCCCAGCGTAATGCTTTTGCACCTTATAAAAGAACCATCTTCGATATATTTGCTCGAAAAACGTTGGTTGTCGTTACCGCTGGACTGACTGATTCTGGTGATACTGGTTTCGGGATTAGTAATATATACGTTGTTGATATCAGTAGCAGAACCGGCAGGATTAATTAACCCTATGCGGGCAAAATCTCCCACATTTCTAAAGTATCCAAAATTCTGATTCGGATTTTCTGCATCTACCCTCACCTGGTTATAAAGTTTATTGCCATAATTTCCAGACATGAAGATATTCAGGTCGAAGTTTTTATAATTAAAGCTGTTGTTTATTCCAAACTGGAATTTCGGAATTGGTGAACCTAAATAAACCTGGTCGCTTTCATCGATCACGCCATCGTTATTTTGATCCTTAAATATAACATCTCCTACCCATACACCTCCTGAACCATTGGTGATTGGAATTGGAAGTCCACCTTTTTGTGGTAAAGCAGGATACTTTTTAAAATCTTCTGCATTTTTATAGGTGCCTAATGTTTCGTAACCATAATACTCCCCAATCGATCGGCCCACCGTTGATTTGGTAATTGCTGTGCTACCTGCATAACCATATAGTGCGGCAGCATCGGTATTTAAGGTGAGGATTTTATTGTTGTTACGGGAAAATGTCAGATTACTTCTCCAGTTGAAGTTTTTAGATTTAATATTATGGGTGGTTACAGAAAATTCAATCCCTTTATTACTCACAGAACCGATATTGATATAAGGTGACTGGATCGATCCCGGGGCATAGCCTGTAGCATCAACCATACCTGAATATAATGGTAAGGTGAGGCTTAACAATAAGTTATCCGTTCTTTTATAATACGCATCTATCGAAAAGTCAACCCTTCTGTTCAGGATACTTACATCCAGACCGGTATTATAGCCTTTTGTTGTTTCCCATTTTACATCAGGATTGCCACTGGTAGCAATCAGCTGCGAATTACCCGATAATGATGTTGCTACAGTCGTTAAAGTTGAGCCGTAGGCATAATCACGAATATTTTGGTTATTCTGCAAACCATATCCAATCCTAAGTTTCAGATCATCGATCGCTTTTACGTCTTTAAGAAATTTTTCCTGTTTCAGTTTCCAGGCGAATGCACCAGAATAAGTGGTCACCCATCTGTTATTAGCTGCAAATTTGGATGACCCATCATTGCGGACGTTAAGCGTAACATTGTACTTATCATCGTATTTAAAATCAATACGGCCGAAATAGGACTCTCCAGCTGTTTGTCCTTTATCGCCAGAGTTGGTAGCCGTTGTGGCATCACCACCATTTATGGCCTGTACATTATTGCTGGGAAAATTTGTTCTCTTTGCCGATACGTTTTCATAATCCCACAGTTTAGACTCGTGCCCAACC
>NZ_JBFTRT010000798.1:0-1718 GCF_056399685.1 Pedobacter sp. 01N416 | reverse complement strand
CTGTAAATTGTTGTCTTTTATAGCGATAATTAATGTTTTTAAATCCAGTGCAGTTTTTCCGTCTATAATCGTGAAATTTTTGCGGAGTAACTGGTAGCCAACATGGCTTATTTCCACATACATTTTAGCATTTAATGGTAAATTTTTGAAGTTAAACTCACCATAGTTATTGCTCAGTTGATAGCTGACTAAAGTACTATCGCCTTTAAATAAAGATACTGTTGCCGATTTTAAATTGTAGTTGTGTGTAGTATCTCTAATAACGCCCTTTACTGCACCAATTTGAGTAGGATTAGCTTGCTGGGCTTTTGAATTGTAAGAACTGAATAATACTAAAAATACGATGAGGTAGCGTAAGATATGGCGCATTTAGATGGGGAAATTAATTTTGTTTAGGTTTAAGTTTAATAATAATGGGGTTACTCTTTTTATTTTGGGTTTTAAAGTAAGCTTCTAAATTGGGCGGGTATTTTGTTGTTTTACCCTCGCTTTGCTCTTTAAAAGTAAACATGGCTAAAGACGAATAATTGGTATATAAATAACCATTTTCGTACATATGAAAGCCACGATTTTTAAAATCATAAAAATCACCACTGGCATCGGTAACGGGTAAAAAAGAGGAAAGCGAATCGGGTTCCAGATCTTGTATAGAGGTTAGCTCAGTGGTTTTTAGGTTGTAAATAATCGCTTTTTTAACGCTTGGATCCCAGCCAAAATTGTTCATTTGGAGGTAAAGATTATCACCTACTAAATAAGGCTTACTTAAATCGTAAAAAACCTTTGGATTGTTTCTGAAATACTCCAATCTCTTTTTAACGTAAATGGGATTGGTTTTGAAATCAGTAGGAAAGGAATTTACTGCAGGAAGTATGATATGGTAAGCAAGCGAAAGTTTAGTGGTACTGGCCTTGAAGATATCGTATGAATAGTAGGTTAAAAAAAACAATTCATTTTCTGAGCCATATTGATATAACGATGAACCCGAACCTATAAATTCATCTGTTTCGTACCTTTTTGGGCTATAGGGGAAATAACCAATTGAATCTTTACCCTTGTTAATTATTCCCACTTCATAATAAGTACTATCCTTCCCCGTTTTTATGATAAAATCGGGTCTTACCAGAGTAGTTTGATTGGCCAGTTTGATGTCGCGGTTATTGCCCTGTTTATTATGCTCTTTGAGTGGTATCTTTTTGATCTGCCTGCCATTTAGATCGAAGTAAAAGGCATTGGGACGTGCGGAAATAACTATAAATTCGACATTATTCTCCTTTCTAGTGGTAAAGCCATAAAAAACTGTCTTGTCTTTGTTGCTTTTATCTTCTTGTTCTATTTTACTAGCGTTAATTTTTGAGCGAAACTTGCCATCTCTAGTAAAAATCAAGATTGCCTTGGTATCGTAATCAAAAATTACATAATTATCGTCTACGATTTTTAGCTGGCTAATATTTCCAAAAAGGCTCTCTTTTGTAGTTTCGAGGGGAATAAATTCTACTTCGCTAAAAACCTGAGAAACAGCCGCGCCGCGCGCAGTTTGAGGGTCGATACGCAATGTAGCCATTTCAGCGCTATCTATTTTACCTGTTTGTGCAAATGTTGCCGTACAGAAAAACAAATAACCTAAAATAAAAAAGAGCATTTTCATTTGTGTTGGTTAAGATGTTAATATTAGTTTGGATATTAACAGATCGATTTGAACTATGCTACTCCATTAATAG
>NZ_JBFTRT010000797.1:0-2432 GCF_056399685.1 Pedobacter sp. 01N416 | reverse complement strand
ATTCTATATCAACGCCGTACCAGCGTTCCAACATTGGTTCCATTTCCCTCCAGGTGAACGCATTAAAAATAAGGTTATTCGTTACCCAGGCTGTTTCCACAATCGTGGTATCAAGCTTAGTTATATGACCCATCTCGACTTTTGGAAGTTGCGGCAGTGCATTCGTCGCACCTTTTAAATTGCTCGCTGGTTTATAGAACAAGATTTTCTGTCCCGGTCTTAAAGTCACCACGTTATCATTGCCGCTGTTACTTTCCACTTTGATAGAGCCTTTAATGAGGGACGCTTCTGAGAAGTCTTCCTCCGGGTAGGACTTTAAATTGAATACCGTTCCTAAAACAGTTACTTTAAAATTGTCGGTCAATACCTTGAATGGCTTTTCCTTATTATGTGCTACATCAAAATAAGCCTCACCGATCAACTTTACAGACCTTGTATCCACATTAAAACCTTTTTCCATTTTAATTTCACTGCCCGAATTGAGGTAAACCTTTGTTCCATCAGGAAGAAGAATTTTTTTCTTATTCCCAAAACCTGTCTCAAACGACCTAGTGTAAAGTACTGCTGGTGCCGGTTTGCTCGAATAATAAAACAATCCTGCCATCAACACTGCTAAAAAGCAGGCTGCAGCAGCTCCATACCATATAATATGTCGTTTCCGCAATTGCTTTTCTGGTTGTGTCACTCCATTGATCTTATTAACCTGAATATTTAATGGGGTTATATTGGCACTTAAGACCTGGTACATATACCGAGCCTTCTCGACCAAGTCGGATTTCGAAGGGTTATCAACAACCCATTTTTCCCAAAACCGGATACACCTTTCGTCACTACCTTCACAATATTTCTTGAAGGTGTCATCCATTAAAAAATCTTCTGGTTGTAAATAATCATTAATCATTCTGGCTGCCTTTTATATATCAGTGCCTGAACTATTTGATTTTTACCGGATTTTTTTAGAAAAATAATATAACTTGCTGGTAGTTAGTTGATTAAATATTTTCTAAGGATTTTTAAAGCTTCATAAATCGTATTATAAGCTGTACGGACAGTCATCGCATTGAGTCTTGCAATATCTTCATAACTCAGTCCTTCATAAAAACGCAATTGAATGAGTTTTCGCTGCTGCAGACTAAGCTTTCCCAGTGCCTGGCTTAGTCGCCTCTTTACCAGATCATCTGATTGGATTTTAACAATAAGTTCCTCATAGGGTATTTCAATCAGCTCACCATCTTTTGCAATTGCAGAAATCACCCTGTCCAGTTTCTGCTGATGACCAATTTGTTTTAGAATTTTCCGCTTAAGAATAGTCCGCAGATAAGATTCTACTTGATCCACCCTGGGCAGAAATTCATGTTTCTCCCACAATTCTAGAAAGATCTGATTTAAGGTATCGCTGACCACATCGGGATCGGTGCAGACCCTTAGCCCAAAAACAGAGAGATTTCGATAAAGTCCTTTGTATAAATCCAGGAAAGCTTTCCGGTCTCCCGTGCACATTGCCTCCCACCACAAACTATACATGGAAATGTCACCAATAGTTGGGTAGAGGAACAGCTAAAAACTGATGCTTATAAAATGGCAAGGTTTAAAGTAGGATGATGCAGCATTAATATTGGCTTTAGCAAAATACCGTCAGGCCACGAAAAAGAATAAGATTATAAAGATAGCTAGGAAGTTCCTGGTCCATATCCGATATGTGTTACCATTGCCAGTAAAAGAGCTGAATTATGGGCTATTTCTTATTTTAATTTCTTTTTGCCGTCGAATTGTATAGGTCCTGTTACAATTAATCTTATTTGGAATAATTTTTTAAATTAGCATATATTAAAAAACCTGATAAGCTTATGGAAAATCTAAAAGAAGAAACCAAAATCAAAGCTTTCCTCACCAGGATAAAAGCAGAGTGGCCAGGAGTGGTAGAACGCTTTGAGTTTAAAACAGGCAGTGTAATTTACGTTCATTTAAAGGAAGGCATATCTAGTGTGGATTTTCTCGGTAAACTTTCCAGACAGGTAGAACGTTTTGTCGATTTCAGTATGCCTATTATCTTGTATCATATTGAGAGTGATGGCATGAACTTAAGGTCGCACCCAATTAATTGGTATTCTTCCATTACGCAAGGAAAATCTTTTTAATGCTCATAAACATTTGTGGTTAATACCTTAGACTGTAAAATGGTCGCTATAATCTTTACAGTTGTAAATCTTTTTGTGCATAATTAGCAATTTTGTTTGCCAGTAATTTTGGTTTTTGGGTTTTAATCCTATTTTTGGTTTTTAATTTAAAAACATCCAGTATAATGAAAAACGGAACAGTAAAATTTTTTAACTCAGAAAAAGGCTTTGGCTTTATTAAAGAAGAGAGYGGATCTGAGATTTTTGTGCATGCATCAGGCCTGATTGACGAAATCAGAGAGAATGATACAGTTG
>NZ_JBFTRT010000796.1:0-1722 GCF_056399685.1 Pedobacter sp. 01N416 | reverse complement strand
TCGGTAGACACTGGAATCAGGTTATCCTGGATCTGCAATTCCAGAAACCGTTTCCCACCCGATAAGATCTGCTCTTTGTCTGCTGCAATTGTAGGGAGATGTTGCTGTACCCTGTGCCAATACTTATACGCTGGGATGCCTAAAAGATTTGAAGCCGCCTGATTAAAAAATGCAACCTCTTCATTCTCTTCCTGATTAGTATTATTTACCACGATTACACCAACGGGAACCTGCTCCAGAATGGTTTTAATCAGCTGAAACATCGCTTCCTGTTCCAATCTGATCTGTTTATGTACCAGTAAAATATCGCTAAAAGACTCGTATAATTCAGGGAAACTGCCTTTAGTTACTTTGTTTTTAAAGTTTAAGGTATGATCTCTCGTTTTAACGGCTAAAATGAAACGGTTGATATCTGATCGGATCTGATTGATATAGTAATAAAGGGAAATAACCATGCCCAATAAAATTAAAGCTACGCCAATGATGGTAAACCAAAGCTGGGTATTTTTAACCAGGTAAAATAGGAGATAGCCCAGCAGATTGATAATCAGCAGGCGAAATATTAAACGGAAAGTAAAACGTTGATAAAACATGTTTTTAAAACTGAAAGCTTAAAGGCGAAAGACTAAAGCTTTAAGCTCTGGTCTTTCAGCTTTCAGCTTAGATTCCAAATTTCTCGATTCTTCTATACAGTGCAGCCCGCGTTAAACCGAGTTCTGCTGCGGCTTTTGATATATTTCCTTTGTGTTTATCAATTGCTTTCTGCACCATCATTTTTTCCATATCCTCAAGCGCCATTTCATCTGGTATGGCGTTGTTTTGTGCGTAGCGCTGCGGACTTAACTGCAAATCTTCTTCTGCAATATCAGCCCCATCGCTCATAATAACGGCTCTTTCTAAAACGTGCTGTAACTCGCGCACATTTCCCGGCCATTTATACTGTAAAAGTGCTTCTTGGGCCTTATTACTCAGTTTTCGTATGTCTTTATGGTATTTAGAGCTAAAAACCTGCATAAAATGATTGGCTAAAAGTAGGATATCTGTTCCACGTTTGCGTAAGGCTGGTAATAAAAGCTCAACAGTATTAATGCGGAACAGTAAATCTTGCCTAAATGTATTTTTAGATACCATTTCATTTAAGGGCATATTGGTGGCCGTTATTAAACGGACATTCACCTTACGTTCTTTACTTTCACCTAAACGGGTAACTGTACGGTTTTGCAAAACGCTTAAGAGTTTTGCCTGAAGCGGTAATGTTAAATTTCCAATCTCGTCTAAAAAGATCGTTCCTCCATCGGCCAGTTCAAAGCGACCAGGTTTATCTTCTTTGGCATCGGTAAAAGCACCTTTAGCATAACCGAATAATTCGCTCTCAAATAAATTTTCGTTTAATGAGCCTAAATCAACATGCATAAACACCTGGTTTTTCCTTTGTGAATTACCATGGATTTCATAAGCAAAAACTTGTTTCCCCGTTCCGTTTTCGCCCAGAATAAGCACATTGGCATCTGTTGGGGCAACTTTTAGTAAAGTGGCCTGTAACTGTTTTATTCCATCGGCCTGCCCAACAATATTCTCGAAACCACGGGTAAGATCTTTTTGGAGCGATGAATGTATTTTTTCTAGTTTTTTTACCTTTTTGGTCGATTCGCGGAGTTTAGATGCCGAAGAAATGGTGGCAAACAGCTTCTCATTTTCCCAGGGTTTCAGAATAAAATCGGT
>NZ_JBFTRT010000795.1:0-1724 GCF_056399685.1 Pedobacter sp. 01N416 | reverse complement strand
CCTTTTACCAATAGCCTATACTTTCCAGAAGGCAGATTGGTATAGGTAGCAGATGGAATATTAACATAATTCCAATCCTTTTCAAAGTTTTCTAATTTGTATGCGTATTTATTACGCTGGGGCTGGATGTAATTTAAGGTTACAAAATCGACGGTAAAAATATTCTGACCGGCAGAAAACGTGATGGATTTGGTAAAACTGATATCTTCATTCAACAGTTGATCGGAGCCTCCAATATGCACCGGCTTGTTAAATAGTTTCAAGCCCGAGAATACTGTTTTTGGCACAACGGTATTCTCCTTAATATCTCTTGGCGTAAAGGCTACCAGTCCGTTAAAACTCCCAAAGTATAACTTGCCATTTTTGTCCTTATAAGCGGAGTTTACATTGAACTCACTGGAAGGCAGACCATCGCTTGTATTGTAGTTTTTAAAGCTTCTCCGTCGTGGGTCAAGTTTGGTAAGTCCCCTGTCGCTGCTTATCCACAGGTTACCCTCATTATCGTCTAATAGATTGGTAATGTTATTGCTGGGCAGACCATTCTGTTTATTATAAGTAGTAAACGAAGCGGTTTCAGGATGGTATAAGCTCAAGCCTCCGCGCATCGTTCCGATCCAGATTTTCCCCTGACGGCTTTCTCTTATACAGGTAATCAGATTAGATTGAAGACTGTCTTTATTTTTGGCTTTTTTTCTGAATATCTTAAATTGTTTAGCTCCAGGGCTCAACAAGCTAAGTCCGCTGATTGTACCGACCCATAAGTTCCTTTTTGAATCCTGATATACGAACCTAATGTAATTACTGCTAATCCTTAAACCTTTTCCTGGTAGGTCGGTGATATGTGTAAATATTTGTTTTTGGGGATCAAAAACATCCAATCCTTGGGATGAAGTACCGAGCAGCAATCGTCCCTGATCATCTGCTGATATACTTGATATGTATCCATAACTCAGTGCATTTGGGTTTTTAGGATTTGGAGGATAATGTTTAAACTTACCCGTGGCCGGAACAAAAAGTTCTAAACCACCTTCATATAAACCAACCCAGATCCTACCCTGGCCATCTTTAAAAATAGCTTTGACGGTATTATGGCTTAAACTGCTCGGATCAAAAGGATCATTCACATAATTTTTAAAAAGACCCGTTTTCACATTATAACAGTTCAGTCCCTGCCCTTCTGTACCTACCCACAGATTCCCCTGGTCATCAGCCTCTATTGCACTGATAATATCACCGCTGATGCTATTTCTATATTTATTATACTTATATACGTCAAAAGTAATGCTATTGTGGTGGTTAACATTTATCCCCCCAAACATAGTACCTAACCATATAGACCCTTGTTCGTCTTTATAGATTTCTTTGATAGAGTTATCACTCAAACTTTTTCTGTTATCCGGATCATGCTTGTAGACTGTAAAATTGAGCGTTTCAGCGTTCAAAATATTGAGGCCGTTCATTGTTGCCACCCATATATTGCCATTATTATCGAGCATAAGCTTTCGGATACTGTTGTTGCTCAATCCTTTTGGATTTAGGGCATCGTATTTAAACCGAACAAATGAGCCTGATTCGGGAACAAAAAGATTTAATCCGCCTTTTTCCGTTCCAATCCAGATCCTGCCTTTACGATCTTCTACAATGGTTTTAACGAAATTATCACTAAGACTTTTCTGATCCTCGGGGCGATGATTAAAAGAAGTAATTTTGAATCTGCCCTTCTC
>NZ_JBFTRT010000794.1:0-1725 GCF_056399685.1 Pedobacter sp. 01N416 | reverse complement strand
TTATCAGGTATTGTTTGGATGATATATTTTATGTTTTTACTTACGATAATTTAGAGGCTTATTCGATCCAGCTAACGCGGGATGCCGAATTAGATATCGATAAAAACATTAATGATAAGTTTATCGAAGATTTAAAAAGCAGTTTAGAAAAACGTAAAAAAGGAAAACCAATGCGTTTGCTTTATGATTCGGCGATGCCTTTAAATATGCTTACTGTACTGGTGAATAAACTTAAGCTTGAGGCCGAAAGTTTAATTCCGGGTAACCGTTACCATAAGTTTGGCGATTTTATTGCTTTCCCAAATGTAGGTAAAAAGGAATTGGAATATGCGCCGAATGTGCCACTGAAGGTTCACGATTTGCACAGAACCCAAAGTATGTTTAATAAAGTTGCCCAGCGCGATTATTTGGTAAATTTACCCTACCAATCGTATGACTATATTATTTTGTTCTTACGTGAAGCTGCAATTGATCCGAAAGTAACCGAAATACAGATTACTTTATACCGGTTAGCCGAAAACTCAAAAGTAATCAATGCATTAATCAACGCAGCTAAAAATGGTAAAGCAGTTTCTGTTTTATTAGAACTTAAAGCACGTTTTGATGAACAGGCTAATATTTACTGGACCAGCCGCTTAATGGAGGAGGGGGTTAAGGTAAATTACGGTTTAACCGACTATAAAGTGCACTCTAAAATTTGTTTGGTTAAACGGATTGAAAAAGACAAGCCAGTTTACTATGCAAACTTAGCAACAGGAAACTTTAACGAGAAAACCGCAGGTTTATACTGTGATCATAGTATTTTCACCGCAAAGAAAGAGATTACGAACGATCTGGTAAAACTTTTTGATGCGTTGAGCAAACGTACAGTAACTAAGGGATTTAAACACCTGATTGTTTCGCCGCTGGAGAGCCGTTCGAAACTGGTCAATTTTATTAACCGTGAAATCAGGAATGCTAAACAGGGCAAACTTGCTTACATCATGTTAAAGGTAAATAGTTTAGCGGATGAAGGAATTATTGCCAAACTTTACGATGCGAGCAATGCTGGGGTTAAAGTTCAGCTGATTATCCGTGGTATCTGCTGTCTGGTACCTGGAGTAAAGGGCTTTAGTGAAAATATTACCGCCATTAGTATTATCGATAAGTTTTTGGAGCATGCCAGGGTTTATATTTTTGGTAATAACGGTAAAAACGACATGTATTTATCATCTGCAGATTTAATGAGCAGGAATTTCGAACACCGCGTAGAGGTAGGATTCCCGGTTTTAGATCATGATGTGAAACAGGAGATACAGGATATTATCGATCTGCAACTGCAGGATAATACCAAATCAAGGCAGATTAATACTTTGAACAATAATAAATACCATAAAAACAGATTAAGTAAAAAGATAAGGGCGCAGGTAGACATCTACAACTATTTAAAAACAAAGCATCAATCATAATGTTAAGATACGCAGCTATAGATATCGGTTCGAATGCGGTGAGGTTACTCATCGCTGATATTAGCAAACAAGACGGAAAATATAAGTATAAAAAGAACACTCTTATACGTGTGCCGCTCCGGTTGGGAGATGATGCATTCTTAGATCAATATATTTCGGAAAAAAAATCTGCAGATCTGGTAAAAACCATGACTGCTTTTAAAAATCTGATGGATGTTTATCATGTTTCGGAATATTTAGCCTGTGCAACATCTGCCATGCGTGAGGCCCGTAATGG
>NZ_JBFTRT010000793.1:0-1744 GCF_056399685.1 Pedobacter sp. 01N416 | reverse complement strand
CCTAGAAATTCAACATGTAGTGACGAAATTTTCAAACAGATAAAAGTTTATAAATTACCTCATGAAATAAGTTTTAATCAGGTAATTTTAATCGAACAGGTAAACGAGAGCCCGTGGAAATCAATTAATAGTTTTCGCATTACAATAGCCCCATAAAGAAGCCATGGAAACACTCGATATTCAACGAATGAGCAAAGTAATTGATGGCGTTTATAACGGGATCATTTCTATGAAGCTGTAAAAACCAACGCCTGTTTCAAACATGATCACATCGATAAAAGTTAAAGACAATAGCAATTTGGGCCCATTACTCTATATTTTTGGTTTCTTCCCATTATTTTTAGTTAATCTCACTTTTATCTTTAACCTGAGTTATCTTCAATCAACATTAATTACAATGACGATATTGATAGTCTTTCTGATATTCTTTTTCAAAAATCTAATAGCTAAACAAGAGGAATATGCCATCATAGCAGATGAAAATGAGATCACATTCTTAAAATTGGGAACTTTTAAGTGGAATGAAATCAAAATGATTAAAGCTATTCCTGATCTAGCATTTAGCCGTAACAGGTACAAATTCATGAATATTACTTTACAGAATGGTAAAAAGTTTAAGATCGACACTACCAACTTCGATTATCCCAATCACGAACTCGAAACCATTTTTAAGACTTTAGGTAAACTGGCTGATTAATTATAAGTCTTTACCTCTTTTCTTAACATACATCAAAAATGGCTAGCCCTGTATCCATTAACTTTGTTAAAATTATTTTAACATTATGGAATTAGGTATCGGTATGTTTGGCGATTTGCAGATTAATGCAAAAGGAGAAATTCAACCCGCTCAGCAAAGACTTCAGGAAATTATAGCAGAAATAAAACTAATGGATGAGGTTGGTTTAGATTTTTATGGAATTGGCGAACATCATCGCCCTGATTATGCCGTATCGAGCCCCGAAATTATATTGGCTGCCGCTGCTACTATAACCAAAAACATTAAATTAAGCAGTGCAGTTTCGGTTTTAAGTTCATCCGACCCCGTTAAATTGTATCAAAATTTTGCCACAATAGATTTAATTTCAAATGGCAGGGCCGAATTAATGGCTGGTCGTGGAAGTTTTATCGAATCGTTTCCACTGTTTGGTTATAACCTACAGGATTACGACGAGCTTTATGAAGAGAAGTTAGAATTACTCCTTAAAATAAACAAGGAGTCCAAAATCAGCTGGAAAGGCAAGTTCAGACCAGAACTAAATAACCAGGAAATATTACCAAGAGCCGTTAACGACAATTTAAAAATTTGGGTGGCCGTTGGTGGAACACCCGAATCGGTAGAACGGGCTGGTAGATTAGGCTTGCCTGTAATGTTTGCCRTCATTGGTGGTCAGCCGATACAGTTTAAGCCGCTTTTCGACTACTATAAACGAGTTTATGAAGCTCATGGGCACGACAAGAGTAAATTTGAAGTAGGTGTACATATGCACGCTTTATTTGGCGAAAACAGTAGCGAAGTTGCAGATTACTACTACCCACTTTATTCTGCTCAGATGAACAGGATTGGTAAATCACGCGGCTGGGCACCTTATCAACGCAATCAGTTCGACGCCGGCCGAAACAGTAGTGGTGCTTTAATTATTGGCGATGTAAACGAATCGGTAGAGAAGATTTTAGCCATGGAAGAAACCTTTGGTTTAACACGTTTCTCAGCACACATGGATGTAGGGGGGCCATCTCACACAGC
>NZ_JBFTRT010000792.1:0-1748 GCF_056399685.1 Pedobacter sp. 01N416 | reverse complement strand
CTGCAGGGGAAGTCATATAAAGTGAAATAGTAAAATGCAAAGCTATTTGTTTTTACCGTCCTCCACAACTTTTGGTATTGATCCGATATTATAAAAAATCAGACAAATATTAAAAAGATAATTTCAATAAAGTTTAGGCAACAAAAAACCCCTTCAAGTCATACTTAAAGGGGTTTAAAGCAGTGGGCCCACCTGGGCTCGAACCAGGGACCAAAAGATTATGAGTCTTCTACTCTAACCAGCTGAGCTATAGGCCCGGAAAAAAGGTTATCCTTTTTTGCGAGTGCAATGTTACAAATTTGAATTGAATTTTCGAAAATGTTTTCGGCATTTTTTCATAAAAAGAAAGAATATAAACTCATTTTCAAGTGCTTAATTTTACTTTTCATTTACGGACCGTCTTTTTCTAATTAGAAATTGTGGATAAAACGCCTATTAATCTATCCTCAAATCCATTTCGAATAGGTTAATTTTGTAATTGATATGAATACGCCCGATCCGGACAACCAACTTCTTTTAGATTTTTTAGCCACTACCAACCAGCCTGTTTTTTTAACCGGTAAAGCTGGAACGGGCAAAACTACGCTGCTACGCAAGATTAGAGATACCACTAAAAAGAATTTTGCCATTGTTGCACCCACTGCTGTAGCCGCAATAAACGCTGGTGGCGTAACGCTTCACTCCTTTTTTCAGATTCCCTTTGGCCCTTTGGTTCCTGTTGTTGATGAAAATGCTGAAACGAATTTCAAATACTCAGACGAAAAAACAAGGTTATTACGCTGCCTTGATTTATTGATTATTGATGAGATTAGTATGGTAAGGGTTGATTTAATTGATTTTATCGACCGTACTTTAAAACGTGTTAAGGGCTCTAACCGTCCCTTTGGTGGCGTTCAGGTGTTAATGATCGGCGATCTTTACCAGCTCTCTCCTATTTTTCACGATGCCTGGCATATCCTGGGCAGTTACTATTCCAGCCCATACTTTTTCGATAGTCTGATTTTCAGGTCTACGCCAATGCTTACGTTTACTTTAGATAAAGTTTACCGCCAATCAGACCCCATATTTCTGGATATTTTGAACGGCATGCGCGAAAACAGTCTTGATGCTGGCTTGCTAGCGAAACTGAATGAGCGTTACGATCCATCTTTAGATCAGGAATGGAAAGATGATTACATTACTTTAACCACACACAACCAGCTGGTTAACGAAATCAACCAGGGCTGTTTAGAAAAATTACCAGGAGAAATTTTCGAATTTAATGCGGAGGTAAGTGGCGATTTCCCTAAAGATGCCTACCCTACCGATGAAAAACTCCAGTTAAAACTGGGGGCGCAGGTTATCTTTATTAAAAATGATTCTTCGGGCAAAAAGCAGTTTTACAATGGAAAAGCGGCAAAAATAACTGCTATTAGTCAAGATTCGGTAAAAGTAACCTTTACCAACGGTGGCAGGGAAATCGAAGTAGAAAAAGAAATCTGGCAAAATGTTAAATATAGCCTGAGTGACGAAGAAAATAAAATCGACGAAACCAGTACCGGATCATTCTCGCAATACCCGTTTAAACTGGCATGGGCCATCACTGTACATAAAAGCCAGGGATTAACCTTCGATCAGGCGATAGTTGATGTAAGCACCGCATTTACCCACGGACAGGCTTATGTAGCACTCAGTCGCTGCAGAAGAGTTGATGTAAGCACCGCATTTACCCACGGACAGGCTTATGTAGCACTCAGTCGCTGCAGAAG
>NZ_JBFTRT010000791.1:0-1750 GCF_056399685.1 Pedobacter sp. 01N416 | reverse complement strand
ATACAAATGCATTCCAATTGCTACCAAAGGCTTTTCCGGGCACCCCTAAAAAGGTATTGCTACTTAAAAATGTTGCATAAATTGATAAACCTATCGCCCATCCGGGGATCAGGCCCGAAGCTTTTGTAAATTGCTCGGAGTTTTTATTTTTCCTCGAAAAATAAACCCCAACTAATATCATTCCAACAAGATAAATGAAGATTATTGCAAGATCGACTACAGGAAGTCCTTTCATTATTTGTTGGCTCGTTTATTAATTTGGTTAAAACAAATATGCATGTCTAAATATCAACATTAATATAAGATTTTGGCTACATATTGTACCATCTTATCTTATTGAACATCTAAAGCATCAACTGCCAGTCCTTTGGTTTCTGTAGCAATCAATTTGAGTTTATAAGTCCCTGCATTAATCATACTCCCGGTATTGGTACTGAGGTAGTTCCATTTTCCGGTTTTAGTTGGCGCAAATTCGACCATTTCTGTTTTCATTAATGTTCCATCTGCCGATAAAAACTCGAGTTTCCCTTTCAAAAGCTGCTCTGACGGGTTATGGTATTTTAGGGTTAAGGAATAGGTATCGGCAACGCCAACTGATAACTGCCAGGTTAAGCTCCCTTGGCTCGCTGCATTAAAAATTACACGCTGTTTATCCATTAAAATTGCTTTCACAACCTCACTGCCTTCTAAAATACCATCAGTAGCTTTATAAGTAGTTGTGGTTTTTAAATCGTAAGCGGGTTGTAAATGGGTAACCGGTAATACAAAAACGGTAGCTATTCTACTGTCAAAAATTATGCGCTCATTCGGAATAAGTCTTTTCCGATAAAGACCGAATATCTCATCCTTACTATTGGTTAGTGAAGTTTTGGTGTCTTCGAATCCCTGAGGCACACTACTATTGATATTCAGTGCCACAAACGTATCCACAGTATCAGTTGCAGTAAATTCGATACTTTCCTGTGCGCGTGATGCCTTTAGCCACTCGGCACCGTATAAATTCGAAGGCAGATCGGTAAAAGTTGAATTTTCACCTTTAAACTGCTCTTCTCCAATATCCAACCAATCGCATAGTGCTGCATTTTTAATTTTGCTCAGGAGTGATTTACTTGATGGTGCAGCTTGGATGTTTTGGTTCAGACCTGAAATTGCAATGGCAGAAATCACTGCCTGTGCAACTTTTACTTCTGGGAAATTAATATCCAAAAAGCCACCTTTAACAGTCGTTTTAATCGTTTTCTTTAGTAAGGTATTACTTCCTGCTTCCTTCCAGATATCTAAATCTTTAATAACCGTTTTACCATTAAATGCTACATCAAATAAACGCATGGCTTTGGCATCAAAACCTCCGCCTATACCCAGCCAAGGCTCTATAAAATAAAGTTCAACCAGGTATTCACCGTCTGGAAGCGGAAAATGATATTTTAACCGATCTCTGCCATATCTAAAAGTTTGAAAAAGCTTCCAATCTTTAGTCCCGTCTATAGGTTGAAAAGTACGGCGCTGACTAGCAAAAAATGTTGGAACACCAGTAAAATCCGCGGTCCAAGAGGTTGAGCCAAAGTTATCAGGAGCACTTAAATTTCGATCAGCAGACCATTTATTGCCATTGGTATCAATATAATCTCCACCACCACAATTTACGCGGTATACATATTTATATCCCTGTGTAGGAACGGTTAACTTTTTATCATTTATTAAAGCATTAAAATTTGGACTTTGGGGTAAATTCTGCAGCACGATTTTATCT
>NZ_JBFTRT010000790.1:0-1751 GCF_056399685.1 Pedobacter sp. 01N416 | reverse complement strand
GACATAATAATCAACATGTATGCTATGAAAACTAAAGACAATAAAAACGCAGCGGAAAAAGAGCGTAAAAATAAAGGAAGCGCAAAGGGAAAGGCCTCCTTCGATCAAAACGGAAAGGGTTCTTCAGATAAATTTGGTCAGGCTGGCTCCACACCTAACGAATCAGGAGAGAGTGGGCTTGGTACTGTAGATAAAAACAAAAAGACTTAAAAAAGATAAAAAGAGTAAAATACTCTTTTTATCTTTCGTAGATACTCATCTTTTCTGCAAGTTCTATAATGCTTTTTATTTTTAGCTTTTGGAAAAGTCTCAACTTATAAGTACTTACTGTACCCATTTGAAGATTTAGCTGGTTAGAAATTTCTAATACTCCAATCCCTTTTGTTAGTAATTCTGCTACTTCTAATTCTCTACCCGAAAGTTTGGTAAAAGGATTATCGGCATCATTACCCAATATACTGTTGAACATATTTTCCTTAACATTTCTACTTGAATAGCGACTGCCTGCTAAAATCGTAGTAATAGCGGTTACAATTTCTGATTCTTCTGCATTTTTGGTTAAGTAACCCGATGCACCCGATTTTAAATATGGAACAGCATAAATATTCTCATTCAAAGATGAAAATACCAGGATTTTTGCGTTTGGCTGAACCAATTTAATCTGATCGATTACCTTAAGGTTGTTACCTCCGGGCAAGTTCACATCAATGATGATTAAACTCGGCGATTTTTCTGTTTCAACAAGCGCCTGCTCTAGAGTAGATGCATGAATAATTTCAACACCAGGCCAAAAGTCTGATATTAAACCTTTTAATCCACGGCGGATGATCTCGTGATCATCAGCGATGAGCACAGTAAAAGTACTTACGGCATTTTTTGTTTTCATTATTTTAAGAATATTGTGCAAGTTAATAAAAAGTTATTTTTTTGTACGCAATTGTAGTTAATTTTTCGTTTAAATGCGTAAATATTATAATACACAAGTTTAAAGTTTTGTTTAAAACACATTAGTGCTCCCAATCTCACATTTTGCTTAATGAACAAATACGACTATGAAATCTCATGTGTAGCGCTGCTATAGGCCTGTAGCGGACCGATTGAGAAATCGTAACTATAGCCGGCCCCTAGTTTCTCAGATGGAAAAACCTGTATTGCCGCTACGGCCAAGTTCCTGGGTGTAAGATCACGCTACAAATAGCTTTTATCATACAGCTTTACTCCTGTGCGGTACGAACCGCCTACCCAGATAAAATTTTTGATCATCAAAAATGCATTCAGTTCCAAACTTGTGCGCCTCCGCAGTCATCTTTTAACAGAAAAGAAGGTTTAGCCTGAAAATCTTCCAAAAGCGGAAACAAGACCCCGGCGGTAAGGTAATAATGCGGTTCTGGCTGTATAAAGCTGTTTGTTCAGCAGTATTATTTCCTTTTCACTAAAGGACTTAAGACCTGTTAAAATGTTAAACCTCTTACTTTAAAAACAAGAAAATAATATAGAATTAAATTTTAGCCCTAATTCTACTCAATGTTTCGAGCCTGATGGCTAAAAAAGAAGCAATGTATTTTAAAGAAACCCGGTTAATTAAATCAGGAAATGAGAGCAAAAACCGTTTGTATCTTTTTTCGGCTGACGAAATCCGGCACAGGTAAGCACGTTCCTCTGCCGAGCGGTAATATAATTCCATCATCTTTCTGCCAACAATATTGGCTTCAGGAAAATTTTCGTAAAGATATTCTGATAATACATGCGGG
>NZ_JBFTRT010000789.1:0-2166 GCF_056399685.1 Pedobacter sp. 01N416 | reverse complement strand
CTATAAGAATATGGGTTATAGAAATTATAAGGGTTTAACGCGCTTGCGTAAACACGTACATTACTTACTTTAACTTGTTCGAGCCAGCGCTTAGGAAGAGAATAATTTAACTGTATGCTAGCTAAACGCATTCTAAATGAAGAAACCTTCCAGAAATTTGATGTTGGACTTAAGCTTGTAGCTTCCCAATTTGGGTTTGGCATAGTACCTGTTGGGTTTAGGATGGGATCATAAATATCGCCCCAGATCTCAGGCACACTTGCAAAAGTGCGTGAAATAGAATTGTTCATTTTTTTACGGGCATCGATTTCCGACCATCCCCCAAACGAACCTGAAATTACCGCCTCTATTCCTATTCCTTTATAATTTGCTTTTAATGTTGTTCCGTAACCATAATGGTTGGTGGCTTTTTTTGATAACTGTACCTGATCATTAAAGTCAATTATACCGTCTGGACCTGCAAAAGATCCATCAGGCTGTAAAGGTCCTCTAACATCTCTATAATAGAGCATGCCTGGCTTTAAATCTTTGGCCAACACTGCTGATCCGCTACCGGCAGCACCTGGATTTACGGAGGTAATTTTGTACTGACTTAAATAAGCATCGATTTCTTGCTGATCTTTAAACATGCCTAAATAATCATAACCCCATTTACCAACGTCAGATGAAGTTCCATTACGTGGATTCCAAGGATATAGAACATCATTTGCATTGTAATCTGCTTTGATTACTTTATTATCTGACCAAGCAAACCTAAAATCTACGCCATAACTAAAATCCTTGCCAATTTTATCGTTCCAACCAATTCCCAGTTCGTAGCCAAAGTAATCTGCTGTAGCATAATTTTGTGAGGCTACTGAACCACCAATCGTGATTGGAATATTAGATGTTACCTCTGTTAAAATATTTGTTGCGTGATTATAATAACCATCCAGAGATAATGTAAGTCGGTTTTTTAAAAATTTAGCATCAATACCCACGTTATTTTTAAGCTCGTCGCTCCAGGTTGCATCAGGGTTTGGAGATGCTTCCATTTTATAACCTGCAGTTGCATTTCCATCTCCACCAAATACTGCTCCTTTACCATCCTGGAAGGTGTAACGCTGTCTCCATAACCAGGCCTTAGTTTGGTCGTTACCTAATAAACCTATTGAGTACCTTAGTTTTAAGAAGTCAATACCAGGTACTTTAAAAAAATCTTCTTCTGAAATTACCCAGCCCAATGAGCCTGAATAGAAATTACCCCAATAGTTACCCGGTGCAAATTTGGTAGAAGCATCACTTCTAAACATAAATTCTGCAAGGTACTTATCTGCGTAACTGTAGTTTGCTCTTGCAACATATGATAGTGATCCTCCTTCTGATTTTGTAGTGCTTCCGTCTATCGCGCCGGTTGCTGAGTTAAACTGGCCATTCGTTTGTTGGATCGGATCTGCTTTAAATACAACCTCATTATTAAAGGCTTGCTCAGAATATCGTATTGAGCATTTAAATTTATCGTAAAGTTGGTATTTCTGGTATTCGCCAGATTGCCTAATTTTTCGATTTCGTAGAAATGATAGGTAGAAAAATCATTAGTGGTTCCCGGTAGTTTTACAGGATATCCATTAATGTACATCGGCACGTAACGAGGCGCAAGGATGAGGTTCCTGTAATCGTTGTCATCTAACTCACTACCAATTTTATTGAATGTTTTAATGAGTTCGCTATTGTTTCCTGAAACCTGCAAACCAACCTTCAGATTGGTTGCCACCTTAATATCGGCACCTGATCTAAAGTTCCAACGTTTAAAATCAAGACTCGAAAGGTTTCCATCTTGCTTGTAATAAGCTACATCACCGAAATAGGTTGCGCGGTCTGTACCTCCGGAGATACTTAAAGTGTGTTTCATGTTATAGGATGATTTCCAGGCATCTTCTAACCAATCGTAATTAATGTTTTTAAAATGCTCTAATTCGTCCTGACTAAAAAAACTATCAGCTGCTGAAGCGCCTGTTGGATTTACATTAGCTCCATTCGGTCCGTTCATAATGTTATAATACATCCCAAACTGATAGGCGCTCATCATTTTAGTTCGGTAAGCTTCATCATTAAAGGCATACGAGCCGCTATAACTGATGCGTGGAGGTCCGATTTTACCGCGTTTAGTTTTTACTAGTACTACTC
>NZ_JBFTRT010000788.1:0-1769 GCF_056399685.1 Pedobacter sp. 01N416 | reverse complement strand
CCCTAGTACTTATATGGAGAAGTATCCAAGACCTGATAAAATCTACACTCAAGCGCCCTAGAAAAAGCATAGTTTGGGCAATTAAGATAATATAGATAAAATCAAGATTTTTAGTATTGATGCCGATATCAACCACAGACTGCGTAAGAAATGGAAAAATAAGTTGAAGCAAAGTACCTACAGCTAATCCCATGAAGAGTTGTCCTATTAATTGTTTGTAGCGATATATGTAACGCGCTAAGAAACTGAAATTAAGACCTTTATTCTTATCTCCTGCCTGGTCGTAAAAAGATGGCGTAGGAGAAAGTTGTAAAGCGATTCCTTGACTATGTTCATTATCATGAGTACTGAGCCAGCGCTTCACAAATTCCGACTGGCTATAAACAGTCAATCCTTTACCCGGATCGGCAACATGGTACTTACCTTTTTTAATTCCATAGAGTACAACAAAATGATCTTGATTCCAGTGTATGATCGTTGGCAGTTCTGTTTCCAACAATTGACCTAAAGTCAATTTAGTGCCCAAAGTACGGAAACCAATCTTTTCTGCTGCCTCACTAATGCCCAACAAAGAAACACCTTCTCGGTTAATACCACTGATTGCCCTTAGCCGTTGAAGCGTAAAATTTTTGCCATAGTGTTTAGCTACCATTCGTAGGCAGGTCGGACCGCAATCCATCTGATCAGGTTGCTTATAATAAGTAAATGTTTTCAAAAATTAGTGCTTTATCTGTGATAGCTTTTGTCCAATCTGCTAACTATCCTTACACAAAAATTATAATCAAAATATTGTTTATGAATTCTTGCAAACAAAGGCTAAAATCGAACCTATGCAATATAGAAATTATAAAAATCAAATAAGCAACAGCTTTTCTTTTTGAATTAATTCTCAACATTATTACAATAAAGTTGCAGTGAAAAAATTCATACTCCAATTATAGTAATATCCAATTCTCTTTTATATCTAAAATTGAATCCTGCATAAAACCGAAACACTGAGAGTACAACTAAAACTAAATTCAAAATTTCCAAACATTATTTATTATTTAGCCAAGTAAATACTTTCTAAAAAATTAATTACTTTTAATAATACCTTTTCAATTATATGAAAATCACAGCTATAATGGCAACTTGTGGCAGACACTATTGCTCAGAAAGAAGTCTTTCTCTTTTTTTAAACCAAAAATATGTTGATAAGCATTTGCTCATTTACCAAAATTCCGAAGTCATTCAGACATTAAATCCCAATATCCAACCTGGTATAGTAACATTGGTTAATAATAATATTGATCCCGAAACCAAACTACCATTCAAAAGTTTAGGCGCCATCTATAGTGACGCATTAAATTATATCCCAAATGATGCAGATGTCATAGTCTTTTGGGACGATGATGACATCTTTTTGGAAGATCATTTATCAGAGGGGGTAAAGGGTTTAATTCGGGGAGGCAAAACAGCTTACAAGCCAGCATGGTCATTCTTTAAAAATTGTGATGGCATAGAATACGCCCAAAACACTTTAGAGCCTTCAATTTTTGTGAAGTCAGATCATATTAGAAGTTTTGGTTTTTTCCCTTCAACTACGGATCAACATTTGAAATGGTTAAATCCATTAATTAATTCTGATGATATTTATATTGATGAAGATGGTGAGTCGACGTTAATTTATAATTGGGGGGATACCTTTGATATTTACAGAACCAGTGCAAACGCAGATAATCCAAATCATTTTGAGGAATATAGAAAGCATTCCCAAGACCATGGAGATA
>NZ_JBFTRT010000787.1:0-1779 GCF_056399685.1 Pedobacter sp. 01N416 | reverse complement strand
ATGCAACAGGCAAAACCTGGCATGTACGAACGCGAACTTGCGGCAAAAATTCAGGGTGCTGCATTGGCTTCGGGCGGTAATCTGGCTTATCCGGTTATTTTGACCGTTCGTGGCGAAATTTTGCACAACCACTATCATGGCAATCAGCTAAAGGAAGGTCAGCTGGTTTTGAACGACTCTGGTGTAGAAACAGCTTTAGGTTATGCAGGCGATCTTACACGTACTTTTCCGGTAGGCAAAAAGTTTAGTGCCGAGCAAAAAGATGTGTATGATATTGTATTGAATGCTTACACGCATGGCAAAAACATGTTGGCGCCGGGTGTAAGATACTTAGATGTGCATTTGGCCTCGTGTAAAATGCTGGCACAGGGTTTAAAAGATATTGGCCTGATGAAGGGTAATATAGACAATGCGGTGCAAGCCGGTGCGCATGCCATGTTTTTTCAATGCGGAACAGGCCATATGATGGGTTTAGATGTGCACGATATGGAAGATTTAGGTGAGCAATATGTAGGTTATACCGATGAACTGACTAAAAACACTGCCCAGTTTGGATTGAAATCGTTAAGGTTGGGTAAAGCACTCGAAGCAGGTTATGTGTTAACGGTAGAGCCAGGTGTTTATATTATTCCCGAATTAATAGACCGTTGGAAAGCCACCAACCAGTTTGCCGAATTTATTAACTACGATAAATTGGAACAGTTCAGAAACTTTAGTGGCATTAGGGTTGAAGACGATTTTCTGGTTACCGAAAGCGGAAGCAGGATGTTGGGTAAACATTTGGCCTTAACCACAGATGAAATCGAATCGATTAGAAGTGAAGCTTATTAGCTAGGGCGGTTATTTGGAATAACTGCTTTTTTTTGGAGCGCAGGGCTTTTCGGTTTTTTTAAAGGGTGGAGACCTTGAACAGACGCACAGAACCAGGGTTAAATAAACCTGATAGAACGGATGCTCCCGATCCTTTATCGGAGCAGGAGGGATAGCAGGACTGCCATAACCGATGAAAGACTGAAACTGCTTTTTAAATTAATATTTTGCTAAAATAACAACATCACAATTAATAAAGAGCTATTAAAAGGAACATAGATCTTTTAAAATAACTGTTGTTTTTTGTTTTGGAGCGCAGGGCTTTTCGTTTTTTTTAAAGGATAGTCCTGCCATCCGCTTTATCCCGATAAAAAACGGGATGCCCGCTTCTGTCAGGGCTAGATACCTTGGACAGAAGCACAGAACCAGGGTTAAATAAACCTGATAGAACGGATGCTCCCGATTTAAGCACGGTATATTTTATCTTTTATTGTGTGCTTGCTTGTTTCACAGGTTTCATCGGAGCAGGAGGGATAACAGGATTGAGCTAACCGATAAGTACTGCAATTGCTTTTCAAATTAATAATAACCTATTCAACATAATAACCAGCAAAAACATATGAAAAAACTAACCTCCCTAACCGTACTTTTCTTAACGTTTAGTACCATGCTTTTTGCGCAAAGCCCAAAAAAGGTTTACACTTTGGCCGATACCTTAAGGGGAAGCTTAAATGCCGAACGTACCTGGTGGGATGTGCAGCGTTACGAACTTTCTGTTAAACCCGATTATAATGATAAAAGTATAGCGGGCTCGAATAAAATCGTATACAAAGTAGTGCAGCATAATAGTGGTAATATGCGCATGCAGATCGATTTGCAGGAGCCATTAATTATTGATAGTGTTTTATACAACGGAAGTTCGAAGGTGAAATTCGAACATGTTGGCAGTGTTTGGTATGTGCATGTCCC
>NZ_JBFTRT010000786.1:0-1790 GCF_056399685.1 Pedobacter sp. 01N416 | reverse complement strand
GTTTCATCACAGAAATACATCGTTTAAAGCGTTAATATTTGGTTATTTCTTTTTAAAAAAATTATGCTCATATAAAGCTCCATGCCTGAGTAATTTCTACCCGAATATATCATTTACTTTCGAAAAAAACAATCGGTTGCATAACTATATTAAATTTGTTATAATCAGGCTTTATCGTGTGGACGCATCTTTTGATTTGGGTTTATATGCATTTTGCTAACCAACTTTAAAAAAGTACAGGTTTTACCGAAGAACTCAGTCAATCCCAAGTGGCAGGAAAATCAAAAAAACAGTTGCAGAATAGAACAAATAGTACTACCAAACCTTAAACGCAGTGGTTTTGTGTTCATAAGTGCTGAGTCGAAGCTTTCACGAGAATTGAACACAAAACAAAGTGCTGCTGTTTTTTTGATGAGCGTGGGTGGTGAGGAGCCACATTGCCGGATTGACAAAGCGCTTTGGGTACTTTGGCGCTCCAAAGTACCATGCCCCCGCCGCGGCAAAGAGCGGAAAACAACAAATTTTATTTCCAAACTATTTTTTATATGTAATCTTATTCTGCTAATAGCAGGAAAGATGCTGATCCCGAACATTCGGGACAGCATGACGATCCCCTTTAGAATATGTGCTAGAAACAAATACAAGCTAAGAAAGATGTGTCCACACGATAGAATCAGGCTGAAAAAAAGAGCCCGAGAAAATGAAATGGTAAATTATGCGTATGGAAGAGGCGGTATAAACTGCAATTAGATCTTAGTCAAATCATTGGTAATTTCCAATAAAAAAAGCCAGGAAAACGGTTAACGTCGTTCCTGGCTTTAAGCGAGTAGTAAATTTATTTATTCTTCAAGCCTTCGGCTGTGCCAATATAGGCAGGTTTTCGAACAAAACCTTCTGTCCACAAGCCAATTGGCTCCCCTGCTCTCCAGCTCGAAGTAGCTGGACTATCCTGAGGTGCCCATATGGTAATTCCATATCGCTGAGTGGCCGGAATAAGCTCAAAGTATTTCTTGATTACATATTTGTACATCTCAGATTGAGCTGCATATTGCTCGGGTGTTGCCTGTGCAGTTTTTATATTTCCTGCAAAACCCATATCCAATTCTGATATTTTGATAAGTTTACCAGTTGCGGCCAATAATTTGAACATTTCTTCAATCTTGGCTTTATCAGAAGTAGCTACAATGTGCATTTGTGTACCAATACCATCTATTTTTGCGCCTTTGCCTTCCAAATACTTTACGTATTCAATTAATCCTTTGCATTTATCGATGCTATATTCGAGGTTATAATCATTAATAAAATGAATATCAGTCGCATTACCATACTGCCTGGCCAATTGAAATGCCTTTAGCGCATAATCCTTACCCAGGTAATCTTGCCAAAAGAATTCATCAGCCGCAATGGACGTTCTACCCGCAGCAGTTTTAAGTTCAGCTGGTTTTGCATCATCCATTGGTTCGTTTACCACATCCCAAGCTTTAACATAATCTTTTGAAGCGGTAACTATACCTTTAATCCAGGTATCTAATGCCGTGGTTAAAATGGTTTTTTTCTGCTCGGCAGTTTTTTCTACAATTGTAGTGCCGCCAAGCGGATTGTATTTTTTAAGCGTGATATTATCGAAATAAAAATTTGTTGCTGTTTTACCTAGGTTAAAAGCCAAAGCACCGCTTGTTGCAATGTCTGTAGTAACGGTAATTTCTTTCGTATAGGTTGTCCAGGTTGGTGTTGAAGAAATTGCGCCAAAAAAATCATAAAATTTGTACGCGCCGGGTGTAGTATGTGCC
>NZ_JBFTRT010000785.1:0-1799 GCF_056399685.1 Pedobacter sp. 01N416 | reverse complement strand
GTTATTACCCCTATCGCCAACACCGGCACTTGGCGTAACTACACGTAACCACTCTGTAACATCGTTGGTTAAACATTCCCACTTAAATTTCACTTTTATACGGCCCTGGCCCTGTGGATCGTTATTATCAATCACATCTGCCAGTTGCATATCCGGTTGTGGTTTTTCGAAGTTCTTTACCAGTAACCGTTCGGTTGTGGATACTTTTCCTTCGAAAGTATTGTGGTATTTGCCGTTTTCGTCTATATGATGTGTAATACTGGTAATAAGAAATTTACCCAGGCTTTCGGATGTAAAAGCAAGTTCTTTACGGAGGCTCATTGTAATTTCGGCAATGCTGCCTATGCCTAAACCGGCATTATCGCCCCTGGCGGTTACTTTTAAAAGCTCACTTGTATTCGCTTTCTCTTCATTTTCTACCAGGTTTTTAATGTCGTTGTTATTATCTACCCTGATTAATGAAGGTTGGTTGAAGGTTTTACTAAAAGTAAGGTTAGAAGCTTTTACAGCATGGGATAAGTCGGGTGTGCCATTTACCTTTCCTGTACTTTCGCTCAGCAGCATTTCGTTCTGCTTCGGATTATAGGAGAACCGTTTATTTTTTATTGGTGCAATTTCCATTGCGTACTGCATTTCCTGAACATCTCTGCCATAAAACAGGGATATTTCCTTTTGTGTATCGGGTTTTCCAAAATTAAGCTGTTTACCATCGTAAAAAAGCCATTCGTGGTATTCGGCRGAAAGGCGGTTCAAAAAAGCAAAATCGCTTTCACGGTATTGGATAATATAATCGATTGATGTATTTCTTGCGGCATTGGCCACCACTTTTAAATCATTGGCAGGCGTATCTTTAGTTGCCAATTTCACGATCTCATTCAGGTCTTTATCTAAATATGAACCCAAATCAGGTCCACGATCGATTAAAATAGTCGGGCTATAACCACTTACAATTAGAACACCATGGTAACCATGAATTTGTGATAGTTCAACTTTAGAAACCAGGCCTACAAAATTCTGCATGCCTTCTGCCGAATGGCCAAAAGAAGCAGTTAAGGTTTTACCCACAAAATCGCGGCTATCATCTAAACTGATCAGTCCTGGCGCACCCATCTGGTCGTGGTTAAAGCGCAGTTCAAAATAGTGATGTTCGTTAAAAGCCTGTTGAAGGACGAAGGAAGCAAAATGTGTAATTTCCTTATCCTCTATATTGATTTCAGCAATGAGTTTCTTTTCCATATTAATTTATCTTGATCACAACAATTACCCTAAGCCAAATGCTGGGTGGGCACATGCTCTTATATTAAAAATGGATACATTTTCTGCAGACCGTATGTTCAGATGAATATTGTGTGTTGATGCCGAACCAAACATTTTACCTGAATAGTAATCGTTTTTTACTGCAACATGTTTGGAATGGTTAGACATAATTGAGCATTAATTTTTGAGATGGCTTTGTAAATTAATATACGCATCACAAAGCAATATTAATTTTTTGGGATGATTTGGATGATAGGTAAATGTAGGGTGATAAAAATAGCAACGGATTAAAAGCACCCCAGAAAAAATCGGGGCGCTTTTAATTACGATATATTTAGTGATGACTAAGCTTTTGGCCAATCGTTTTCGTGTTCTGCATTGCCCAGTTTTAGCTTACGGGCCGATACCACAAAACTTAAAGTCATTGGCGTATTGTCGTTTACCGCAATACCCTCGTTATACTGGATGATATAACCATCTTCGAAAGACAGTTCCTTCATTTTTGCATCTTCTTCGCCTTTCTTGAAAACCAATGTTCCTGA
>NZ_JBFTRT010000784.1:0-1800 GCF_056399685.1 Pedobacter sp. 01N416 | reverse complement strand
ACCGGAATAGGTTTGGCTATTGTACAAAAGATTATCAACAAACATAATGGTACGGTTTGGGCAGAATCAACACTAAATATAGGCAGTTGTTTTTACTTCAGTTTAAATCATACCACCAATTAAATAAAAATATGGATTACGATAACGTTGAAATTTTATTTGTAGAAGACAGTGTAGATGATGCCGCATTAACCATAAGGGCATTAAATAAAAGTGGTTTTACCAACAAACTTTACCATGTTAAAGATGGTGCAGCTGCATTAGATTTTATTTATTGTAAGGGTGATTTTGAAAACCGCAAACCAAAAGAGTTTCCAAAATTAATACTATTGGATCTTAAAATGCCAAAGGTATCAGGTATACAGGTACTAGAAAAGCTTAAATCTGACCCAGAAACAAAGTCAATCCCAATAGTAATGCTCACTTCTTCTAATGAAGGGCCTGATATTGAAAAATGCTTTTTACTAGGTGTAAACAGTTACATTGTTAAGCCTGTTGATAGTGATAATTTTTTTAAGGCCATTAAAGAAATTGGCTTATACTGGATGATAACAAATCAATCACCAAACTAACAGTTGCTTCAAATGTTAACTAAGCTTAAAATTCTTATTGTTGAAGATAATCAAAGTGATGCCGATTTACTGAAACGTGAACTAAAGAAAGCGGGATTGGATTTTATTGATGAAATTGTTCAAACACGTGTAAGTTTTGAGTATGCCTTAGTTAATTTTAATCCAGATATTATTTTATCAGATTATTCACTTCCATCTTTTGATGCAGTAACTGCTTTTAGGATTAAGCAGAACAAAAATGCGCACATACCTTTTATAATTGTTTCTGGCATTATTGGCGAAGAAAATGCTGTAGAACTAATTAAGGATGGTGTTACTGATTACGTTTCTAAAGCTAAGTTATTTACAGTATCTACTAAAATTAATAGAGCACTTAGTGATACGGCGATAAGAAATGAAAAAAATATAATTGATGGTAATTTAAAAATTCAGCAACAAGAATTATTAAAGTCTAATGGATTATTAATTCAACAAAAAGCCAAAGTTAAAGCAATTAACCTCGAACTTTCTAAATTAAATCTCGAACTAGAAGAACGAGTAGCAAATAGAACCAAAGCCTTGGCAGAAAGTGAATATAGGTTTCGCAACATGATCGAAACCATTCCTCAAATTGCCTGGACTAATACAAAAAAGGGAAAAGTTATTTTTTATAATCAGCGTTGGTACGATTATACCGGTTTAAACAATAAACAAACACAATTAGCGGGTTTTAATTTCGTAATCCATCCAGATGATCTTCAAAATAGTATCGTTTCATTTAGCGCAATACTAAAGACAAAAAAAGGTGGTGAGTTTCAAACCAGAGGCAAAAGTGCTGATGGATTCTACAGGTGGCATTTGGTCCGTTTAATGCCAATTTTGGATGAAGGTGGCGAGATGCATTTATGGATTGGTACCGCAACCGACATAGAAGAGCTGCGAATTTTACAACAACAAAAAGATGATTTTATTAGCATCGCTAGCCATGAGCTAAAAACACCAATTACCACTTTAAAAGCATCATTACAACTTTTAGATCGTTTAAAAGATAAATCAGCATCACCAACGTTGGCTAAATTAATAGTACAGGCTAATAAAAGCATGGAAAAAGTAAATGGTTTAATAGATGATTTATTAAATGCTAGCATGGCAAATAATGGTCAGCTTCACATTAACCAACAGCAATTTCTATTGGCTGATGTAATTACTGAATCATGTCAAGATATACGTGTTCAGGCAGAATATAACC
>NZ_JBFTRT010000783.1:0-1803 GCF_056399685.1 Pedobacter sp. 01N416 | reverse complement strand
CATCAAGGGTTACAAAAGGTGTCCCCTCAGCTACTTTTTTCACGATTACTTTTCCGCCCGTAATTTTGTCGGCATCGAAAGCATGTAAAGGCTGTCCTAAACCATGAAGCACATAATTGGTAATATCAACCACATTATTGATGGGACGTAAACCAATTACCTTTAATTTATCTTTTAACCACTCTGGCGATTCTTTTACAGTAACACCAGAAAGTGTTAGGCTGCTATAACGCGGACAAGCGGCTAAATCTTCTACTTCTACCGGAATTACCAGATTTTCGTTATCTGTTTTAAAAGCTGAAAGATCAGGCATTTCATATTCACTTCTGAAATAAGCGGCCAAATCTCTCGCCACACCTAAATGAGAAGCCGCATCAGCACGGTTTGGTGTTAATCCGATTTCGAAAACAAAATCGTCATCCATTTTGAAATGGTCTTTTGCACGGATTCCTATTTCGGTATCATTGGCAAGGATCATAATCCCATCATGCGATTTACCTAAACCGATTTCATCTTCGGCACAGATCATTCCCTGCGAAAGTTCTCCCCTGATTTTTGATTCTTTTATTTTAAATGGTTCGCCCTCTAAAGGATATACAGTTGTGCCTACGGTAGCTACTACCACTTTTTGGCCAGCACCTACATTTGGGGCACCGCAAACAATCTGAAGGTTTTCTTTACCCCCAACGTTTACCGTAGTAATGCGCAAACGATCGGCATTGGGATGCTGAACACAGGTTAATACTTCGCCGATAACCAAGCCCTCTAAACCGCCCACAACAGGCTGCACTTTTTCTACACTTTCTACTTCTAAACCAACATTGGTAAGAATTAACGAAAGTTCCTGAGGTGTTTTATCGATCTGTACGAATTGTTTTAACCAGTTATATGATATTTTCATTTATTGAGATTTGAGATTCTAGACATGAGATTTGAGACTTATGAGCGCTAAAACCTTGGTTCAAGAACACAATAAAAATGACTAATGGCCAATATTTAAATTAGATAGAATTACTGCGCATGCTCCTGCCCCTATTACCAACATTATAATAGATGCAATAACCAGTTTAAGGCCGGGTTTAACGGGTTGATTTTTCGCAGCTTTTACAATGATCTGAATGATGCCAATTACAAACAACAATGCGACAACTACCCAATATACAATAAAAAGTCCCATAGCCGATATTTAACTGTTAAAGAGCAACACCGCACAGGCACCAAAACCAATGACCATCATAATTACCGAAATAATAAGCAATTTTAACCCAGATTTTACAGGCTCGTTCCTTGATGATTTGATAATAATCTGAATAATTCCCACCACAAAGAGTACAACTGCAGTAAGACAATAAACAATGAATAATCCAAATAAACCTTCCATGTTAGTTCATATTTAATTTTTCCCTGATCAGATCTATTTTGTTGTCGCGGTAAAAAATATTCATAGTTTCGAAGGGTACCATTTTATATTTATCGCTCACAATGTGCACGCATGACTTTTTAACAGCGCGTACATCAAAATCCAGCGGGTCCATAAAATTCATGATGATGATCCGAAATAAATTATCGTAACTTAAACTATCCGATTTTACCCTTGGAAGGCAACACATCAATTCGCCAAAGGTATCTTCGGCACAATCTACCGAAACACCTGTACTAAACAAATTCAGCATGTGTTCTTTCAATTTTTCATCGTGTTCGAAAACGATGGTATTTTTCGAATTGTTGAGTAAATCTTCCGGATTGATCAGATGTGTCATCGGGATCACCTCATCGCCGATTTTTAATGCATAACCCATACAC
>NZ_JBFTRT010000782.1:0-1804 GCF_056399685.1 Pedobacter sp. 01N416 | reverse complement strand
TTCTACAGCCTCGGTTCCTGAGTTTAAAAAGTAGGTGCAGCTTAAGCTTTCAGGTAAAATATCGGCAAGGGCTTTGGCAAAATTTACCTGAGGCGTTTGTACATATTCGCCATAAACCATTAGGTGCATGTAGGTTTCCGCTTGCTCCTGAATGGCTTTCACCACCACAGGATGGCAATGGCCAACATTACTTACGCCGATACCGGCAATAAGATCGATGTGTTTTTTGTTTTGGGCATCGTAAATGTAGATTCCTTTTGCCCTTACAAATTCRAGCATAAGCGGCGCTGGAGAGGTTTGTGCATTGTGTTGTAAAAACAACTGACGTTGGGTAAGCATGGCACAAAAGTACGGAAATGAAAGAGTGCTTTAAAACAAAAAAGACCTACATTGCTGTAAGTCTTTTTATTTATTGCCTCTGGCCGCCTTTAAATCTATTGAGTAACTCGCGTTTAAAACCTTCCTGCGCCCGGTAAAACTTTCCAACAATTTTTATCGGCAATACAGCTTTAAGTTTGTTGTAGTATTTTTTATCGAGATTGAGGTCTTTTTGCTTGAAGTCGAATTCGCTGGTAATTAAACTTTGCACCTGTGCATCGGTTAGATTATCTATTTCAGTTGTTTTTCTGAAAGAGATCATTTTCTGCATGCGTTCTTTGCGCAAAGCGTTTTGCTCTGCCTGCATATCGTTATAAATCGGCCAGAAAATTTTAGCCTCTTCTGGTGATAGGTCCAGTTTTTGAGTGAAAAAAGCTATTTTAAGTGATTCTATTTCCTCTCCCTTTGGTTTTTGTGCCAACAGGGTTGTGGGTAATAAAAACATTAAAGCAACAAAAAGTAAATTCTTCATTTTCATCAATTTGTTATTGTTTTCAATAGTGATGAAGCTATCATGATTTGGTATGTATTTTATTCGGTAAATCATGATGGTTCCTTAATTAATTATTTAGTTCCTGAGATAAATCACTTGATGAGAAATTACTCAAGATGTAGTTTTCCATTTCTGTATCTGACGCAGAAGTAGTTTTTATATTAGATGATGTAGTATTTTGCGCTTCTAAATGATCGATGATCGTACTTTCGTCAATATCATATAATAGCTGTTCGTTTATTGCTTCTGCAGATTGTGTTTGCTGAACAGCAGTAGTTGAGCCGTTCTGGTAAAAATAAACACCAAACGAAGCCATTAATAAGAAACAGGCCGCGCTTGCGTATTTAACAATGTTGCGCCTCCATAAAGGAATAATTTTGGTCTCTTTTTTAGGTTCCGATGCCGCAATTCTATCAGCAATTCTACTCTGCAGGCTGTCGAAATAATTTTCAGGTACTGCAAAGGCCTGTTCTGCTTTAGGCAATTCGGACAGCGCAATTTGGGTTTGTATGCGTTCCGTTAAATCTTCAAAATAATTCTGCGGAACTTCAAAATTATTGTTACTTGTTTTCTGTTTCAACCCATCCAAAAAGGCAGCAGAAAAAATAGCCTCATCACAATTTTCGAAATATCCATCAGGAACGGAGAAAGGATTGCGTTTCCCCATTGCCGCAAGTGCAGGGGCTTCCTTCATCCAGTCGTTATTTTCTATATTTTCGTTCATCACAGATATATGATACAATTAAAGTGAAAAGGTTTAATAGTCTATTTCATCATTTGTAATAAAAGCTTCAATTTTTTTTGCAGCGATGTGAAATGATGCTTTTAAAGCCCCTACAGAGGTACCTAACACTTCCGAAATCTCTTCATATTTCATATCGTCGAAATATTTCATGTTGAAGATAATCCGTTGTTTTTCAGGCAGGGTAAGGA
>NZ_JBFTRT010000781.1:0-1809 GCF_056399685.1 Pedobacter sp. 01N416 | reverse complement strand
GTTTGTGGTGACACGAACCAAGACAGCAGTTATTTGCCATTTATTTTAAACTCAGGCGTCATTCCCGCGCAGGCGGGAATCGTAATGCTTAAGATTCCCAATCAAGTTGGGAATGACGAACCGCATTATTTAGAGCCCAATATTTTACTTTAACACCGAAACTGTAATAAACGAGCTGTTGTGCACGTCGTGATAAATTTTGTGTGTAGCTTTTTGAAAATCCTGTGGTTCTGCCTGATAGATATCCATAAATTTCTGCGGATTGCGATCAGCTAAAGGGAACCATGAGTTTTGAATCTGGATCATAATTTTATGGCCTTTTTTAAAGGTATGCGCCACATCGGGCAAAGGGTAATTTACTTTTGTGATGGCACCAGGAACAAATGGCTCAGGTTTTTCGAAACTGTTGCGGTATTTTCCACGCATAATTTCTCCCCGAACCAGCATTTCGTAACCACCCATAATCAGGTTTTTAGGGTTAGGTTCTGGATTTGGTGCATCTTCAGGATAAACATCAATCAGTTTAACTACATAATCGGCATCTGTTCCGGTAGTCGAAACCACCAAGTTGGCCAAAACAGGACCTGTTAAAGTAATATCTTCTGTTAAAGCGTCGCTTTGGTAAGTTTTTACATCCGGACGGCGGGCAGCAAAACGCTGATCATCGATCATGTACTCGCGGGTACGTTTGGCCTGAATGCCATCCTGGTAAGGCACAGGGTTATTCGGATCGCTCACATATTCATCCCAGCTATCGGTTCTGCCCACTTTTTCGAAACTGAGCTTTCCATTGGGTTGTAAATACAGGTTTTTGTTTTCTACTTCTTGTGGTGGCCATGTTTTGAACTTTTTCCATTCGTTAGTTCCCGTTACAAAAATATTCGCTTCTGCTGCATTAAAATCGCCTTCACCTTTTAAATAATGTTTAAAGAAAGGCAGTTCATACTGCTCCTGGTAATCGATACTGGTGGTTTTGCCGAAAGAGATATCGCCGAAATAAGAACCATCACTACGTACCCAGCCGCCATGGAACCAAGGTCCCGCAACCAGGATATTATTGGCGCCAGGATTCTGTTTCTCAATTGCTTTGTAAGTGTCAAAAGTTCCATAGGCATCTTCAGCATCGAAAAAGCCACCCACTACCATCACCGCAGGCCTTACATTGGTTAAATGTGGCGTAATTAAACGCGCTTTCCAGAAGGTATCTAAGTTTGGATGTTTAAATAAATCGTTCCAGAATTTAATACTATCTGCAAAGTATCTGTCTTTTAGGTTTTTAACAGATCCGGCTTCTAAGTAAAAGCGATAATTGTCTTGAATGGGGAACTGAAAACCTTTAGGTCCTTTATCTGGTGTAATCGGTTTAGGTCTCGGCACACCAAAATTGCCCATAAAACTGAAAGCATCCATCAGAAATAATGTACCACGGTGGTGGAAATCATCACCCATAAACCAATCGGTAACTGGCGCCTGAGGCGAAACGGCTTTTAGCGCGGGGTGTGCATTTGGCAAAGAAGTGGTAGAATAAAAACCAGGGTAGGAAATGCCATAAATACCCGCATTTCCATTGTTGCCTTTCACGTTTTTAACCAACCAGTCGATGGTGTCGTAAGTATCCGTACTTTCATCAATAGCTGTTTTAGATTTTTTTCCAACCAGTTGAGGACGGATATCGGCAAAAGTGCCCTCACTCATCCATCGGCCCCTCACATCTTGATATACAAAAATAAATCCCTCACGCATCATAGCCGGAAAATTCCCCAAACTCAGCTTATATTTATCTTCGCCATAAGGTGCAACGGTATAGGG
>NZ_JBFTRT010000780.1:0-1813 GCF_056399685.1 Pedobacter sp. 01N416 | reverse complement strand
CCCTTACGGCAAAGGCAACCGATAATAACGGGGGAACAACGACATCTGCTATCGTAAACATTACCGTAAATACCTTGCCAACAATAGCCATCAGTTCACCGGCAAACAATGCTGTATATACGGCAGGTGCAAATGTTACTATTAATGCCAGCGCTACAGATGCGGACGGTACGGTTGCTAAAGTAGAGTTTTATCAGGGCAGCACGCTTTTAGGCCAGTCGACCACTGCACCATATAGCTTTACTTGGAATAATCCTGCTGTAGGAGCTTATGCGCTTACCGCAAAGGCAACCGATAATAACGGGGGAACAACGACATCTGCTATCGTAAACGTTACCGTAAATACCTTGCCAACAGTAGCCATCAGTTCACCGGCAAATAATGCTGTGTTTACTGCGGGTACAGACCTTACCATTAATGCCAACGCTACGGATGGAGATGGTACGGTTGCTAAAGTAGAATTTTATCAGGGCAGCACATTGCTAGGTCAGTCAGGCACTGCACCTTACAGTTTCACCTGGACTAATCTTCCTGCTGGAAACTATGCGCTTACCGCAAAGGCAACCGATAATAACGGGGGAACAAGCACATCAACAGCTGTAAATGTTACGGTCAGCGCTGCGCCAACGGTGGCGATTACCGCTCCGGTAAACAACGCTGTGTTTACCTCAAACTCGAATATTACCCTTAATGTCAATACTACCGGAACGATTGTTAAAGTAGAGTTTTATCAAGGATCAACCTTGTTGGGCCAATCTACAACGGCACCGTATAACATGGTGTGGAATAATGTTCCATCAGGAACGTATACGCTTAGTGCAAAAGCAACCGATAATTTAGGCAGGGTGGCTACATCTTCAGCTGTTACGGTGAAAGTAAACGCACCACAGGCTTTAGCGGTTAATCCGGTGGCCGATGCATTTGTAAGGGATGGTGCTTTTGCAAACGCTAATAACGGAACATTGAGCAATTTGGATGTGAGTAATGATAATTTATCCAATTTTAGGGAATCTTACCTGCGTTTCGATTATAGCACATTTTCGGGTTCAGTAGTGAACAGTGCAAAGATCAGGGTATATGCTTCCCGTATAGATGTCAATCCATTGAGGACTGTATCGGTGTATGGCCTGTCTAATACCACCTGGGGAGAAAATTCCATTACCTGGAACAACAAGCCATCAGAAAACGGTACACTACTGGGCAGCTATACTGTTAAAAATACAGTACGTGCCTGGTACGTACTGGATGTAACAGCCTATATCAATAGCCAGCTTGCTTTAGGGAAAAAAATCGTTTCCTTCAAACTGATCAATGAAGGCGCAAAAGGATTTGGTAACCTGGTAAGCTTTAATTCGCGTGAGGCAACCAGCAATAAGCCAGAACTGTTATTGAACCAGGAAGCCAGTGCAATGAGTTCCGAAGAGCTGCCATTAAATACCAATAATGGCAATGCCCTTGGATCATTACTGGCATTAAAAGTTACCGCATGGCCAAATCCAAGTACGACTGGGTTTAAAGTGCAGGTAGAAAGTCCTAGTAACGAAGCCTTACAGTATAGGGTATATAATGTTGCCCAGCAATTGGTTAAGGAAGCTAAAACAGCAGTTACTGAGCAGCTAACTTTTGGGGCCGAACTCCCTACCGGTGTATATGTGGTAGAGGTAAGACAGGGTGCAGAAAGAAAGGTTGTGAAAGTAATTAAGTTATAGCCGTTTTTTAAATATTATTTAAAAAGAGAGTGCCTAAAAGCACTCTCTTTTTGATGACTTGGAAAAAGTCATCTTTTTTATCTAAAAAGAAGTAAAGAATATAC
>NZ_JBFTRT010000779.1:0-2511 GCF_056399685.1 Pedobacter sp. 01N416 | reverse complement strand
CTTCATACATGAAGGTTCTGGAAAGCTGAAAACAGGATTTGGAGAAATTAAGTTTGCTTATGGCGATTATCTGATCATCCCGAGAGGAACCATTTACCAGATGGAGTTTGATAATGAACAAAACAGGTTGTTCATTGTGGAAAGTTTTAGTCCGTTAAGACCGCCAAAAAGATATTTAAATCAGTTTGGACAGCTAATGGAACACGCACCTTACTGTGAGCGTGATTTAAGATTACCCGAAAACCTGCAAACCTTTGATGAATATGGCGATTTTAAGGTATTAATTAAAAAACAAGGGTTAATTTATCCATATACCTACGGTACACATCCTTTTGATTATGTAGGCTGGGACGGTTATCATTACCCATATGCTTTCTCTATCCACGATTTTGAGCCGATAACAGGCCGTTTACACCAACCACCTCCGGTTCACCAAACTTTCGAAGGACACAATTTTGTAGTTTGTTCTTTTGTTCCCCGCAAATACGATTATCACCCTGATTCTATTCCTGCGCCTTACAACCATAGCAATGTAGATAGCGATGAAGTGCTTTATTATGTAGATGGTGATTTTATGAGCCGCAAAAGTGTGGTTAAAGGGCAGATTACCTTACACCCTGGAGGTATTCCACATGGGCCACACCCGGGTACCGTAGAAAAATCGATCGGAAAAGAAAAAACAGATGAACTGGCGGTAAGACTTCGGCCTCCCCGACCTCGGACATAATAACAACAACAATGGAAACACAAACATTCGCAGAAAAAATATCAAAAGCACCAGATTTTCTGCCTATTAACGGAACAGATTATATCGAATTTTATGTAGGTAATGCTAAACAAGCGGCTCACTACTACAAAACTGCATTTGGTTTTCAAAGCCTGGCTTATGCCGGACCAGAAACTGGTGTACGTGACCGTTCATCATATGTATTGCAGCAGGGTAAAATCAGATTGATCTTAACCACAGCATTAAAATCAGATCATCCAATAGCAGAGCATGTAAAAAAACATGGCGATGGGGTAAAAGTATTAGCCCTTTGGGTAGACGATGCCTATAGCGCCTTTGAAGAAACCACAAAACGTGGTGCGAAACCCTATTTGGCTCCTCAAACTTTAACTGATGAAAATGGTGAAGTTCGGATGAGCGGTATTTATACTTATGGCGAAACTGTACACATGTTTATTGAGCGTAAAAATTATAATGGAACCTTTATGCCGGGTTACCGTGTATGGGAAAGCGATTATCAACCTGCCGATGCGGGTCTTTTATATATCGATCATTGTGTGGGTAACGTAGGTTGGAACCGCATGAATGAAGCCGTACAATGGTACGAAGATGTAATGGGCTTCGTAAATATCTTATCTTTTGATGATAAGCAGATCAATACTGAATACTCGGCTTTGATGAGTAAAGTAATGAGTAATGGAAATGGCTATTCGAAATTCCCGATTAACGAACCTGCTGAGGGGAAAAAGAAATCGCAAATTGAAGAATACCTGGAATATTATGAGGGTGAAGGCGTTCAGCACATTGCTGTGGCCACTAAAGATATTGTTAAAACAGTTAAAGAACTGAAAGCACGTGGGGTGGAGTTTTTAAGTGCACCACCAGAGGCCTATTACGACATGATGCCGCAACGCGTAGGTAAAATTGATGAAGAAATAGCATTGCTAGAAAGCCTGGGCATTTTGGTCGATTGTGATGAAGAAGGCTATTTACTACAGATTTTCACAAAACCAGTTGAAGACCGCCCTACCCTGTTCTTCGAAATTATTCAGCGTAAAGGTGCACAAAGTTTTGGTGCGGGCAACTTTAAAGCCTTATTTGAATCGTTAGAACGCGAACAGGAATTAAGAGGTAATCTGTAACACTACCTAATTAACAAGGCAATCAGAATATCTGGCTGCCTTGTTAATTTTATTATTTAATGAAGTCCTTCGACAGGCTCAGGATGACAATACTATTTTTGTACTGGCACTCCTTCTATTCTTTTAGAAATTATATTTAAGGATTTGGCAATCTGCATTCTGCGAAGTAGCTGAATTTTGTACTTACGGTTTGGCCATTTTTGATGGCTGCATTCCATTTTGGGCAGTCTTTTATTACCTTTTTCACTATTTCATCCAAGCCAAAACCTAAACCTCTTACTATTTTAACGTCTCTAACATCGCCATCATAATCTATTTTAAAACTAAAGTATACTTTTCCTTCTACTTTGTTTTTTAATGCTTCTTCTGAGTATTTAATGTTTTCAGAGAAATATGCCTGAAGTGCTTTATATCCTCCCGGGAAATTAGGTGGTGTGTCTACTTCTTCAATCTTATACGTAGAATTGTCAGGTACAGTTTGCTTATGAGGGCTACCCATCGACATAATATTCAAACCATTTAACTTAATATAATCAGCTGGAATAATTGGTTTTTCTTGCACCAATGTATTTTGTTTGTTTTCCATTTGAAATACAACATCAATGCAATATTTCCCATTTATGGTTTTGGACAGTCCTGTGT
>NZ_JBFTRT010000778.1:0-2497 GCF_056399685.1 Pedobacter sp. 01N416 | reverse complement strand
ATTCTAGATTTATCGAATGGACGAAGGGATGTGTTTTGCCTGGTTTTAGCCCACTTCCATTGTATACTGTAGCTACATTTTTCTTTCGTGAAATTGGCAAAGATGCTTTGGTAAACAAATCATCATCATTAGCTTATAGTTTCATGCTGGCTATCTTCCCAGGCATTATCTTCTTATTTACGTTAATTCCTTTTATTCCAATTAAAGGCTTCCAGGATCAGCTGTTAAACTTAATACAGCTTGTACTGCCACACAATGCTTTTGATGCCTTTGAAACTACGTTAAAAGATATTATCAAAAATCAGAACAAGGGTTTGCTATCGTTCGGTTTTTTATCAGCCATATTTTTTGCTACAAATGGGGTTAAAAATTTAATGAAGGCTTTTAATAAATCATCATTGATTATCGAAACCAGGGGCTGGTTAAAACAACGCTTAATTGCACTGGTATTAACTACGATTATTTGTTTTTCCATCATCATCTGCATCAGCGCCATGACTCTGGGAGAAGTTTTACTGAATAAGATCACAAACGAACTCCACATTAAGGGTAGTTTCCTGGCCTTTGCCGTACAGTTTACCCAATGGGCACTATTGGCTATTTTATATTTTTTAACGGTATCGATCTTATATCGATACGGGCCAGCACATTCAAAAAAGTGGCGTTTCTTTAGTGCAGGTTCCTGGTTGGCTACCATTTTAGCTTTCCTCACTATTTGGGGTTTTTCTTTCTACATTAACCATTTTGCGTCATATAACAAAGTGTATGGTTCTATCGGAACATTAATCGTAATCATGATCTGGCTTTACCTCAATTCTTTGATTTTATTGATCGGTTTTGAACTAAATGCCAGTGTTGATGTGAGCAAAAGAAGTGTGAAGATTATTCGCCCTACCTTTAATTTGTTCAAAAAATCGGAACCAATTGAAGAAAATATCCAGAAGAAATAATTTTTTCTCCCTCTGTGTTAAGTAATTATCAAGTTTATATAAAAAAAAAGCATTCATAGTTTGCAGATTTAACCGGAGTTCGTACTTTTGCCTCCGGAAAGCTGGCAGAGTGGTCGAATGCGGCAGTCTTGAAAACTGTTGACTGTAACAGGTCCGGGGGTTCGAATCCCTCGCTTTCCGCCGAAAAATCAAAGCCTGAAATCGTAAGATTTCAGGCTTTTTTCGCTTATCGAAACATCCATCCCATTCTAGTACAGGTCTAATGTCAATATGGTAAGCCATTCGGCACAACAAAAATAATTTAAAACGCTTAACTTAACGATATTGAGCGCAAGTCTTGAAAAACCCTGTGCGTCTATTATTAATTATCGACTTTTTCCAATTCAGAATATAATTCAATTAAATTACCTTCGGGGTCTCTGAAGTGCACGACTCTAGTCCCCCAATCTGACATCGATTTCGGCGCTCCTAAAAAATTCACTTCCTTATTTCGAAGCGAAGCGTACACTTGATCCACACTGTCTACCTGCAAAATAATTACAGCTTTGTCTTGTTCAGACTCATTTTTGTTTACTACTTTATTTATAGCATGATTCATAAGGTCAGCTTTAAACAAAGCAAGTCCGGAAGGGCATCCAATATTGAAACTTGCATAATTGTCACCTAAACCGCCCCAAGAGCATTCCAAACCTAGAACGTCATTGTAAAATGTAAAGCATTTATCAAAGTCGTTCACTAATAGCCTGATATTACTAAATTTCATTTTGTATTTCTTTAATTGTTTAATAGTACAAAATTACGGTTCTTTCATCGTTTTTCAGCAGTGCAATTGTCGAACCACCAATAGCTCTTTATAAATTTGGTTAGTAATTGGTCTGGAGGAAATTCTTTGTAAATCACTTATTCTGACTAAGATTTTTTATTATCGGTGTTAAGGAAACATGAATGATATATTTCTGCGCATAGCAAAACTACAATATTTATATTTAGGTCATCAGTAAGTTTATCCAAAATCTCGATTAACCCGTTCTAACGCAAGTCTTAGTGCCTCGGACTTAATATCTTAATACGCTCGATATTGGCAGTTTAGCCTAAGTCTTAGTGCTTAAGGGACATTAAACCATAGAATGTTAGCTACCTTTAAATACAATTCACATCTTACGCCCAATATCAGCTAGCGCAAGTAACCCCTAATAAAGTCGCATTAACCCCCACTTGCCTTAACTTTTTACTGTCATCTTTGTTAAGAAAGTGGAGCAGCAACCATTTAAAAACGGGCGAACCGAAAAGCCAGATGAGTAGGATCAGAAAAAAATCTATTTTATGTCTAACAACCAAGTTTCATTACACAGAGTAATTAAGGCATCTCCTGAAAAGTTATATCGTGCATTCATCGAGCCTGTAGCGCTTGCTTCCTGGATGCCACCTTACGGTTATCTGGGTACGGTACACCAAATGGATGTTAAAGTGGGTGGTACTTTTAAAATGTCGTTCCAGAATTTCACCACGGGCAATAGCAATTCTTTCGGTGGAGAGTACCTGGAGGT
>NZ_JBFTRT010000777.1:0-3361 GCF_056399685.1 Pedobacter sp. 01N416 | reverse complement strand
CTTTTCCTTCTGGCCATACCGCTTCTGCGTTTGCCTTAGCCACAGTATTCGTTTTGGTTTTCAAGAAAAATAAAATCACGTTTTACTGCTTATTTTTTGCTTTTCTAATCGGTTATTCGCGTATATACCTGGCTCAGCATTTCCTTATTGATGTAATTTTTGGGGCAATAACCGGTATAACCTGCGCTTTGGTTAGTTATCATCAAGTATACGATCTCAAATTTTTCAGATCGGCAAAGGTAAGCAAAAGATATAAACAGCTTAAAATCGCCAGTCAGGCCAACCCCATTTAAGTGAAAGAAATTCCAGCTAAACTTTGGCTTTTTATAATGGTAATGGCTGTGATCAAACTGATCATTGCTTCAACAATAGCACTTGGAAATGATGAAGTATATTACTGGACTTATGCTTTAAATCTGGAATGGAATTATTTTGATCATCCCCCATTTGTGGCGTGGTTAATCAGAGTAACAACAGTAAATTTATATATTCACAACGAATCGGCTGTTCGGCTTGGCGCTATAATATCATCAACAATTGGTACAATAATCGTTTATAAAACAGGGAAATTACTCCTTAATGCCCGAGTTGGTTGGTTTGCCGTTTTACTTTATTCTTCTTCTTTTTATTGTAGTATTATCGCTGGGACATTTATTTTGCCAGATAGCCCTCAAATGGTTTTTTGGCTGTGGAGCATCTTTTTGTTACTTAAAATCACCAAATCTATTCATCTGGGTTTACCCACATTAAGTCTATGGTGCTGGTTCGGTATAGCAGCAGGTCTTTGTATGATGTGTAAGATTCATGGCATCTATTTATGGGTAGCCGTTGTATTGTTCGCCCTGTTTAGCAATAGGAAATTGATGGTGCAAAAAGGCATGTATGTTTCTGCCTTAATTAGTYTAATTATAGTATCTCCTTTTATCATCTGGAACATCCAGCATCATTTCATTACCTATACCTATCACAGTAACCGGGTTAGCCTGTTTCACGCTGGCATAAATCCATTGACTTTCGTCAGAGAAATTAGCGGGCAAATATTTTACAACAATCCCATTATTTTTTTTCTGGCGTGGATTGCAGTTTTTAGTTTGATCAAAACCAAACATCATCTTCTTAAAAGCGAAATACAACTGTTATTATATTGTGCACTCCCACTTATTGCTACGCTGATTTTTCTTTCAATTTTTAGAGATACATTACCCCATTGGTCTGGCCCGGCCTATAGCTGTTTAATATACCTTTCGGCATTGAAACTGGAATCCTTTACCTTATCAAAAGTAAAAGCCATTATTAGTGCTGGTATGCTGTTTTTCCTGTTCGTGGTATGTGCAGGTCTCATCGCAATTAATTTTTACAAGGGCACATTTTCTCCGCGAAAAGACCCCATGCATTTGGGTACGGGCGACCCCACCTTAGATTTATACGGCTGGAAAGAAACATCAAGAATAATTGATTCTATTTACCGTGTGGATAAATCATCCAAAAAGAATAAGACGACCCATACTATGGTAATTACAAAGTGGTTTCCTGCTGCGACAACAAAGCACCGATTATTACACCTATTTTCAGAAACGGCGTTATTTGCAAAAACATTCTGTTATTTAGGCTAAACGGCTACAAAAAATAGTGCAGTTGCAATTATAACCGATTAAATTAATGTTTTAAATTAATCCATAGTGTAGAATATGGTGTATTTAATTGCACTTGAGCTGAAAATGCAATAAATTAGCTTAGAAATCAAAGCCAATTACATTTGGCTAATAGCGAACCTCTTCCTAAAAAATAGATGATGCCCAATAACAAAGTATATCCGCTAAGCTTGCTGTTCCTCACGCTTTTATTCAGTTCTCTATCCTCAATTGGGCAGATTGTACTCAAGGATAAAAAATATCATGTAGATACTAAAATATTTTCGCAAACAGATTCAGGCGCACTAAAGTTAGATATTTATTACAGTGGTAAAATAACAGAAACTAAACCAACAGTACTTTTTGTATTTGGTGGTGGCTTTGTAATGGGCCACAGAGACAGTAAGTTATTTGACCAATACTTTAATACGTTGATAGGGCATGGTTTTAAAGTAGTGTCTGTTGATTATAGATTAGGCCTTAAAGGAAAGAAATTTCCCAGTCCCTTTAATACTTCAAATTTAAAAGCTGCTATTGATACGGCTACGACTGATGTTTTCGAAGCAACAGCTTATCTGCTTAAAAATGCAAAAGAACTCGGTATCGATACGGCTATGATCATCCTATCGGGATCAAGTGCGGGCGCTATTACTGCACTACATGCCGACTATAACAAGCGGAATGCGACAGCATTATCGGCTAAACTCCCACAGCATTTTCAATACAAAGGTGTAATTTCTTTTGCCGGGGCAATATTAAGTTATCATGGTGCGCCAAAATATGCTATGCCACCAGCACCTACAATGCTTTTTCATGGCACAGCCGATAAACTTGTACCCTATAACAAAGTGAGATTACTTAACAGGGGCTTTTTTGGCTCCAAGTACCTGGCACGCACCTTCAAAAAAAATGGGTATCCATATTATTTTCAGTATGTACAAGGTATGGGACACGAAATAGCAGGATCACCAATGGTTGAAAACCTGCCTGATATTTTGTGGTTTATAGAAAATTACATCATTAAACAAAAGCGCTACTTTATGGAAGTAGACTTTAAAGATGCCGACAAAAAATCCACTTTTAGCATACCTCCTGCTTTAAAAAAGAGATAGGGTAAATCGAGTGGTTTCCACTATTTTTTCAGTTCGAGCACAGCAACGATGGGCAAATGATCTGAGGCATAACGCTCAGGGATTACCTCGTGCGAAACAATTTTAAAAGGATTTCCTGTTTTAAAGCCAATATGATCAATTGTTTTCCGCGGGTTGATCACAGGAATGGTAAAACCACAATTGCTACATGTTCTGGTAAAATTAGAATCGAATATTTTAATGCTTTCTGAACTTGGATCGGCGTTTAAATCACCTGCAACAATTAACGGCAGGGTTTCTTCTGCTGTTAACCGATTAATCTCTTTAGCTTGAAGGATACGGTTATCTTCCGGGCGTTGCGCATCAAGATGGGTAGAAGCAAAACGGATAAAAACTCCTTTGGCAATTTCGGCAGTTGCAATGGCCAAAACCCTTTGTTCTGCTTTGGCATCGTTATTTTTAGGCAACATAAAAGTCTGCTGTGCAGATAAAGGAAAGCGAGATAAAATAGCTACGCCATAGTCACCCCCATCATGGTCTATCGCTTTACCAAAATAAAAATTCATCTTCAATTTGGTGGCCAGCAAAGCGGCCTGGTTAATAGTGCCCGATCTTTTGGTATTCACGTCTACTTCTTGT
>NZ_JBFTRT010000776.1:0-1825 GCF_056399685.1 Pedobacter sp. 01N416 | reverse complement strand
ATGCTCATCTGTAGCGCTTTCGATAAAAATGAGACATTAATTACACCAATCTACTATAAAATGAAAAAACAGTTTTTATTCTTAACATTTGTTGTTATCCTTTTTTCCTGTAAAAAAGCAAGTAAGGAACCTTTGCCGGAACCGAAAGTACTAACCCAAAATGTTTCTTTTAAAGATATCCAAAATGTCGGGAAGATTCTTTCGGATACTGAGCCTGTAGAAATAATGGTCAGCCGTACCATTAATTTACGTGATCCCCTGAGCATCGAAGTAAGCGGAACTAACCGCATGAAGTTAAGCTGCTATACTTTAAAAAGCATAAAAAATGTTGATGTTTTTGTGAAGCTAACCGGATACGAAGAGCGGATTAAACTTTTAAAAATTGACTCAATTTCTTCATTGACATCATTTGATTTACCGGTATCAATTACAGAAAAAGATGAGAAGCTGTACACCGAAAGCGGAAAATTGATAGAGGTTAAAAAGCAAACTGATCTATCTAAAGCGGYATTTTCTGTAGCGGTCGATGATCCTTTTTATAAAAAACTTAACGGAATTAAAACAGCCTGGCAATTAAATTTCAGAAAACAGCAGCAGGATATTGATAACTGGTATAGGATGAACCCATTACATGCCAGGGAGTGCATCGCCATGTTTACGAATCTGGCTTATCTGTTTTCCCAGGATGCGGCACAAAAAGCTTTCATGGATTATGAAGGTTTAATCGAAAATAATGGAAGCGTGCTGACCAAAGAAAGAAAAGAAGCGGTTTACAAAGATATTTTGACCCGTCCAAAATTAGAGACAGGCCTGGTGAGAAATGTCAGCGGACTGGGTGGAGGCAATCTAGTGGCCGGAGCTGAATATGTATTAATGAGGCATTACAATAAATCTTCAGAGGAGGAGATCCTTCATGAGCTGGGTCATGCATTAGGTTTTAGCCATAGCAGTAATATGACTTATCCTGCAAATAATAAAGCGTTCTTCTTGGCTATGCGCCMTATAATTAATGGATTGTTAACCGGTCACGAATATCCATATTGGGACTACAGGTTATTGAATACCTATAATACTTATATTGATAAGACCGGAGACTATCTGCGTGAAGGAAAGAACCCTGATGGCAGCAGACATAATGCAACCAGGTATGATTATTAGATTTATCAATTCATACAATTGATATGAGTAATCGGTGGGTGGAAATGTTGAAAAACTACTCACTGAATTGCGCTTTGTAAGGTGCGGTTCGTATTTACGCAAAACAAAAACCAAGCACCCCAGTGGAGCTTTCATGGATTTGTTGTGTTATAGAAGCCACTTAGATCCGCAGTATATGTGGTATAAGCACAACCAAGCAGATTTTGATCTCTACACCGCCTTTGCAAAGATAGGTGCAGATGCATTGAATTTGCGGGGTTTAACTTTTGATAACGGTCAGTTTTGTGGCTGGCCGTTTTTWAACCCGAAAAACCGAGGTCGCTTGCTGCAGCAGACGGACGGTGCTTACGTACAAAGAGTAGAAAAAGATTTTGAAGACACAAATACAATGGAACAGAAATATACCTGGCTATCAGCCTTCGCTGCAACCTACTATAAATCTATTAGTTATTTTGGTGATGGCATGGGCTCTATTGTTTTTCAACAGTTGCGAGAGTCAAAGGCACTTGCTTATTCAACCAGTGCTACATTTCAAACACCCGTTTATAAAAACGATCCGTACCTAATGAAAGCCATTATTGGTTGTCAAGCCGATAAAATGGAAGAAGCTATTAGTGGAATGGATTTGCTGTTAAATGACTTGCCTCATTCGGAGGATGGCATAAAT
>NZ_JBFTRT010000775.1:0-1832 GCF_056399685.1 Pedobacter sp. 01N416 | reverse complement strand
ACTATTGGTTGTGCCTAAATCTATTCCAACTATAATTTCTTCCTTTTGAAACGAACCTGTAGCAAGGTTAATTGATATTTTTGCCATGGCTGCAAATTTACAATAATGTTGTGCTAAAATTGTTGTTAAGTTGTAAGTTTTAGTTGAAAAAGTCCGAGGTTGGAGGTCCGAAAGTCGGGAGTTTTATTGATATCGCTATATCTTCGGACTCCCGACTTCGGACTAAAGACTCTGGACTACTTTCTATTTTTCTCTTCAATCCACAACGACATATATTTGGTGCTTTGCGCGGTGTGGTGGTTTAAAATCTGTCCGAAAAAATTATTTTGCCGGTGTGCCGTTAAATGTGAAGCTAATCTTTCAACTTCTTGTATGAATTGATCTGTAAAATATTTAGCAGAATACCTTTGGTTAATAATCTGTACGCCATTCTGTTGTGCAATTTGCCAAGAGTTTTTAACCTGATATAACTTTACAGCTTCATCAATAAATAACTCTAAATTATCTTCAATGCCGCCGTTCCAATCTAAATTGCCTTTCATGGCTTCTGCACCGACAGATGTGGTAACCGAGGGTGTACCTACCTGCATGGCATCGATAAATTTACCTTTTACACCTGCACCGAACTGAATAGGAGCAAGCAATATCCGATGTTGAGCAATGGTTTCCTTAGCATCTAAAGCTCTTCCTTTAATTAGGAATTTTTCACTTTTGTTATCCAGTTGCAGCACTTTTTGCGAGGCATAAGACCCAAATATATTCAAATTCGCATTCGGAAGCCTTTTTCTGAGCACTGGCCAGATCTTGGTTTTTAAAACCTGAACGGTATTCCAATTGGGCTCATGAAGGAAATTGCCAATGAAAACAAAATCTGCCCGATTTTCAAAGGGAATCCATTTTTCGATAACTTGCTGATCGATCTCTTCTTCGAGAAATGGTAAATAATAGATCAGTGAAGGATCAATTTTGAATTGATTTTTCAGTATATCCATCTCCACTTCCGAAATCATTATAGATAAATCGCAGCGTAAAATTGAAGCCATTTCTCTTTTGGCAGTATCAGAGAATAAATCTAAAGTTTGTTTTTTCTTGTCACTTTGCTGCCGGGCACTTCTCAGGCAATGTAAATCTTCGGTATCTAAAATCCTAACTGCATTAGGGCATTCCTGCTGAACCCGCCAGCCATATTGCTCTTCTACCATAAAGCGATCGAACAACACTATTTCGGGGTTTAATTCTTTCAGAAATAGGTTGAAACTTTCGTCGTTTAATTTGATTTGTTGCTCTACAATGCTAGTGTTACTAAAATGATAACTGAAATCGCTTTTTGATGCTGCCGATGCAAAAGTAATCTGATAACCTTTAGACAGAAATAAATCAACCAATTGGATCATTCTTGTGCCTGCTGCCGATGAAGTTGGTTCGGGCCAAACAAATCCAATAATTAATAATTTCTTAGTAGCCATGATTTAAAATTTCTGCAAAATAAGGGCTTTTTAGCTCACAATTTTAAAACCGTGCCGATTATTTCTAATTTTGCAGCTCAATTACAAGCACCACATGTTAGGATTAAAATTATTGACAGACCCACGTTGGGCAAATATTGCGGAATCAAATTTAGAAGAAATTTTATCTGACCATGCCTGGTGCGAACAAAAAGCGGCAACCAATGCCATTACTTTAATTACTCAAAATTCAGAACATCAGGATCTTGTAGATGAATTAACAGCGATTGCTATCGAAGAAATGCAGCATTTTCAGATGGTAATTGAAATTATAAAAAAACGTGGTTATACTTTAAGTCGCGAGCGAAAAGATGACTATGTTGGTCG
>NZ_JBFTRT010000774.1:0-1834 GCF_056399685.1 Pedobacter sp. 01N416 | reverse complement strand
GGTGTAACCTCAATCAGGATAACGCCAGTTAAAGAAATCACAATTACAGGTTATCCAAAAAAGCAATAACTTACTGTGGTACGTAAACTACATATTTAGTCTCAAAATAAGCTGAAAGCGGATATAATTCTGCTTTCATTCTTAGTTTATATCATTTTTCCCCAAGGTTTGACTTCTATACCATTACTACGGTTTTGAATAGTTGAACCAGTATAACAAACTATGGTTTTTAGGCCTTTTTTATCATCGGTTATGCCTTTAAAGTATAACAAACCTTTTTGATAATCAGTATTCATTGTAGCACCGGCCTTAATTTCAATAGCAGTAATAGTTGTAGCCGAATCAAGTAATAAATCCAGTTCGTTGCCCGTTTTATCACGCCAATAATATAGGTTATCCTGCAAACCTTTGTTTAACCGCTGTTTCAGCAGATCTATAATCAACATATTTTCGAAAAGTGCGCCTATACTAGGGTGTAGTGCCAATTGTTCTGTGTTTTGTAGCCCCAACAAACTGCAGGCTACGCCCGTATCGTAAAAATAAAGTTTTGGGGCTTTAATAATCCGCTTATTATAATTGTTGTAAAATGGTTTGAGCAGGTAAATGATATAGCTCGACTGTAAAATGTATAGCCAAGCCTGCACTGTTTTGGCATCAATACCGCAATCATTACCCAACGATTGCATATTTAAAATCTGCCCGGTCCGGCCAGCGCATAAACGCAGAAATTTCATAAACAATGCTAGATCTGTAATATTTTTAAGCTGGCGTACATCTCTTTCTACATAGGTATTAATATAGTTGGGGTACCAATCAACAGCATCAATTCTTTTATATAAAGGCTCGGGGTAGCTCCCATTAAAAATATGCTGTTCGTAACTTGATAATAATTTCGCTGTTTTTAATTCTTTTAAACTACATGGTAATAAATGCAGATAAGCAACCCTACCCGCTAAGGTTTGAGATATACTCTCCTGCATTAAAAAGTTATTACTACCACTTAAGATAAAAAAACCAGCCTTATTGTTTTCATCAACAATTTGTTGGATATAAGAAAACAGATGAGGTAGTTTTTGTATTTCGTCTAAAATAGCACCGTTTTTAAACTGTTTTAAAAAACCGTTCGGATCGACAGTGGCGAATTCGGCCACATCGGGGTTCTCTAACGATACATAGGGCTTACGTGGAAAAGTAGTTTTACAGATAGTGGTTTTACCACTTTGCCGAGGCCCCACAACTGCAACTACCCTAAATTTAGAGGCCAATTGCTTTAGTTTATTTTTTCCAACTCGCTGTATCATAATACAAATATAAAAAAACACTGACAAATACGGAATACAATTCCCGATTAGAACAAAATAAATTCACAAAAAACTAGCAATCAAGTAATTACTAAAAATAAAATTATATTAATATTAAATTACTGTGGTACGTAAACCACATATTTAGTCTCAAAAAAATCTTCCTCAAAATAAGCTGAAAGTGGATATAATTCTGCTTTCAGTTTTGATTCTTTGATCTCTTCGGCCAAATCGCCTCCTTTTAAATACAAAACCCCGTTTGGAATGGCATTTAACGAGTCTTTTTTAAATTTGCCCTGTATCCATGGGTAGAATTCGCCTAATCGCGTAACCGCTCTCGAAACCACAAAGTTAAATTTCTCTTTAATTTGCTCTGCTCTTAAATGATCGGCCCTTAAATTCTCCAAACCTAATGCCGAAGCCACTTCTTTTACTACTTTAATCTTTTTTCCGATAGAATCGACCAGATAAAATTCTGTTTCTGGAAACAAGATGGCCAATGGGATGCCCGGAAAACCACCACCTGTACCTAC
>NZ_JBFTRT010000773.1:0-1837 GCF_056399685.1 Pedobacter sp. 01N416 | reverse complement strand
GCCTTTTATTTAAACGCTTACCAAGCTTTCTTCTTGTAATACTATTGCAAGAAGAAAAATCAGTTTGATAAACCAAAGGAGATGACGATATCTTAAGATTATTCATCTACTTTATCCATCAGTCATTAATATTGAAGCATACCGAAGGATAATTTTTTCGATTAATTTTAGAAAATGRGCGTGCAGTGGTTCTTGGCGGCTGTCAGCCCCGCTTTACGCTTTATACCGATGAAGAATCGGTATGTTCGCTCCAATCGGGTTTAGGAACAAGGGTTTGTGCATCCTGCAACCACAAAAATGAAATACTGTTTTGGCCCATTAGCCCCGGTTGAAGCGTTACCCTGCAGCAACGAGGTACGAGGTAGCGAAGCGTAAAGGCGGAAAACGGGAAGAAACTGAGTGTTTTGCACAGGCATTGCGCTCCAAATCCAAATCAGCACTTCTTCTCCTCGGCCTATGACGTATGCAGACAGTGCTGCTATATTGCAGATTTACCTTTAATCCTCAAATAGATAACCGCTATAGGCCAATCCTTTGGCAACACTTTTAAAATTATCGCCAGAGTTTAATGGAATATGCGGAAATTTAGTCTTAAACAGATTTTGTACGGCCGAAACCATCGATGTTCCTCCGGTTAAAAACAAGCAGTCAATGTCTTCTGGCTTGATTTTGTATGTTTCCATAAATTGATCCAGATAAGCATCGATTTTGTTGATGTCTTTTTCGATAATCGAATTATACTGATCGAGCGAAATGTTTTCATCAATCTCAATTTTCATATTGTTATAGGCAAAGGTAGAAACAGGCTGGTCGGAAAGTTCGATTTTCGTTTTCTCAATTGATCTGAACAAGGAATAACCGAGGTTATTTTCGATCAGGGTGATCAGGTTCTTAAATTTCGGATCGTTCCCAGAGTAATAATAATATTCCTCAATCTCTTTCTGGATTTTTAAACCGTTAAAAAAGTTCATTTTATCCCAGGTGCAGATATTGGCGAAAAGCGATTTCGGCACATTTAAAATTTTACCGGGTGTAGCCTCATACATCGTATTTTTTCCGAAATATGGTGTGCCTTTATCCCACATAAAAGCAGAATCGAGACTATCGCCACCAATGTATATACCACCAGAGGCAATCATGTCGTTTTTACGGTCTTTGCTGCCAACCTTATCCGGATCGAGGATCAGGTAGGTAAAATCTGTTGTACCTCCACCTAAATCGGCTACTAAAACCCGTTCTTTCTTCCTGATTGTTTTTTCGTAGGCAAAGGCCGCCCCAATAGGTTCGAATTGAAAACGCACATCAGTAAAACCCGCGCTTTCGGCAGCTTTTTTTAGCCTGGTCTGCGCCAGGGTATCTTTCATCGTATTATCATCATCAAAGAAAACAGGCCGGCCGATAATGGCTTTTTGGCAGTCGTAGCCCGTAATCAGATCGGCTTTTTCTTTCAGGTCTTTAAGAATGAGTGTAACCAGATCGGAAGCTGTATATCTTTTATTGTGAATACGGGTTTCGGTAAAAGTAGTTCTCGAAAGGATCTGTTTAATGGATTTGATAAAGCGACCTTTCATGCCATCGCTCAGGTAAGCATCGATTGCTTTTTCGCCAACAATATGACTTTCACCATCAACAATACTCTTTACTTCTGTAAAATAGATTAATGAGGGGATAGAAATCGTATCTACAATTTCTTTCTTTTCTTCATCATAAATAGAAAGTGCCGAATTGGTTGTTCCAAAATCGATTCCGTATAAAAACTTACTCATGGCTTGATAGAAAGTGCCGAATTGGTTGTTCCAAAATCGATTCCGTATAAAAACTTACTCATGGCTTGATA
>NZ_JBFTRT010000772.1:0-1844 GCF_056399685.1 Pedobacter sp. 01N416 | reverse complement strand
CCCTCCATTCAGACTGCAATTGTTGCGCATAACGTTYGGTGGTATAGGTAGACAGCTTCCCTTCGAAACTCGATGGGTTTATTCCAAATCGCGAATCGATATCTTCGTTTAGCCCATCTAAGCGATACCATATACTAAAGTTTTGATTTCTATAGCCAATTTTCGTATTACCAAGCCATTGCTCCTTAGGTTTCCATTGATTTTTATAGCTATTAAATTCTTCTAAAAATGCTGTTTTCGGAGCCATATTCCAGCCACCAAAATCGTTATGCGATGCACCGAGCAAAACACTCCAGCCTTTTTGTTGCCAGCTAATACTTAAATTCTGATTATGCTGGCCTGCACCATTGAGTAGGTTATATTCTTTCCCAGCGCTTTCTTCCTGTACACGCGCATTAACGCTTAACAATTGCTTTCCGGGATTTTTGGTTATAATATTAATTACTCCGGCCAGCGCATCGGTGCCATACACAACAGACATCGGACCTTCTACAATTTCTATCCTCTCAATGGTGTTAATGTCGATTTGGTTTAAACTTTCGCGGGCATCAGATCGGTCTACCATTGGTACACCATCCAATAAAATTTTAATATTTCGGCCAGTCATCCCCATTAAAGAAACATCGGTTGTACCTAAAGTTAAATCGTTGCTAAAACGGAAACCGAGTTCGGTATTTAAAATCTGCTGCACATTGGTGGCAGCCCTTAGCTTAATCCGATCTGCACTTATTGTTTTTACATTGTATACCGAGTTCCTCAAGGTTTGCGGGCCATATTGCCCTGTAACCACCACATCCTTTAAATCATTTGCCTTTGTAGTATCAACTTTAATTTCTTGAGCCACAGTAACAAATCCACAAAGCGATAAGGCAATTGATAAATATATCTTCATTTATTTAGACTAATTATAAATAATTGCGCAAATTTGTAGATAATCAGAAAAAACAGATAACGCTAAACGGATAATTAATACCGCCAAACGGATTAAATAAATACGAAATCATCATGATTTTCAAATCACACATTGGGATGAATAAAATCATGAGCGCTTCAAGACCTTTAAAAAAACCGAGCTTTTGCGCGCTCATTAACTAAGCGAAGCGTTCTCTTGAACACCATTGAGAAAATAAATGCAAGTGAAAAATGCCATTGAAAACAATGAGCAATAAATTAATAATTTATACAGATGACAATTAAACTCTCAAGCTATCCTAAAGGAAATATCATTTATGAGAATGCCTATCCTAATAATTTTGAAAGCATAACCGACATAGATGAGGCTGTTGTAACATTAGATGAGAACGATGTAAAGTACCAAATAAAAGAAATGTGGTTTAGGGGAATCCACATTGGCATTATGGAGATCCATCCGAATCAGGAAGAGAATTTTTGCTTTGAATCTTCTCCGCAACATATTGGCTTTTTATTTTGTCTGAGCGGTGCAATCAACTATTATTATAATCATCAGCACGATAATTTATTATCATTKGCTAAAAACGAGCAGGATTTTAATGCAGGTGGCGTTAATTCGATCAAATTTAATATCACAGAGAAAACCAGATGCCTTTATATACAGTTCACAGAAGATTATTTTGAGCAGGTAACAGGAGGAGAACTTGGTCACGATATTAAAACCGGAATCCAAAAGTTGATCAGTCCGGAAATCGGGTTGATACTGCAGCAGATTATTTATCCTAAACACGAGGGTAGGGTAAAACGTCTATTCCTTGAAGCTAGGATCTTTGAATTGATTATTGCTTATTTTAATCAAAAACAAGAGAAACAAACATACGTTTTAAAAAAGGAGGATATAGAAAAGATTCTGTTGGCCAAACAATTGGTAG
>NZ_JBFTRT010000771.1:0-1847 GCF_056399685.1 Pedobacter sp. 01N416 | reverse complement strand
AGATATTGATACTGAACTGTCCTTAAATGAAGAAGGACGGGTTTTAATTATGGATCCACAAAGTTCGAATGTGGGTTTGGCGGCAGTACGCAATAAAAAGGTCCGTGTACAACTTAAATCGGGAGAGAGTTTGTTTTTAAAGGTCGGTCAGAATGAAACAACCAGCTCACCTTGGGTTTATCTGAACAAAGCTGCCAATACGATCAATCTTAACCAACCATGGAATTTACATTTTACCGAAGGTGGACCGGAGCTTCCTGCAGATCAACGGTTAGCTAAACTGGTAAGCTGGACTACTTTAAACGATCCTAAATTACAGGCCTTTTCTGGTACTGGTGTTTATACCTCAAGTTTTAACCTGAATTCAAAATCGGCCAAAGAATATGTTTTAAACCTGAACCAGGTTGATGAGAGTGCACGTGTATGGATCAATGGTGTGGAAGTGGGCATTTTATGGAGTATCCCTTTTCAGGCCCGTGTTGGCAAATATTTAAAAGCAGGCCATAATACCATTAAAATTGAAGTGGTTAACCTGATGGCGAACCGCATCCGCGATATGGATATCAAAAAAATCCAATGGCGGAATTATCACGAAATCAATTTCGTAAATATTAACTATAAGGATTTTGATGCATCAAACTGGAATGTAATGCCTTCAGGCTTAATCGGCCCGGTAAGCATCACAGCTTTTAATTAATCGTATACTGTTATTCCCGCAGGCGCAAATCTTGCTTTGTACAAATCAATATGCATTTTATCATGAAAAAACTCATTATACTCGCTTTGTTTACCGCCGTTGGTATAAATGCCATGGCTCAAGATTATGTCATCACAAAATTTGGTGTTAGTGCAGATAGCACCAAACTGAATACCAAAGCCATTCAAAGTGTAATAGATAAAGCTTATCAAAAAGGAGGAGGAACGATTGTAATCCCTAAAGGTGTTTATCTTAGTGGAGCACTCTTTTTTAAGCCTAAAACGAAGCTGTTGTTACAAGAAGGTGCTGTACTTAAAGGATCTGATAACATAAAAGATTACCCTTTTATTCCGTCGCGTATGGAAGGGAGGAGCCTTAAATACTTTGCTGCATTAATTAATGCGACAAAAGTAGATGGTTTTAGTATTTCAGGTCCGGGAACTATTGATGGAAATGGCCTTAAATTCTGGAAAACATTTTGGGCGCATCGCGATTCGCTTAAAAAATTAGGAAGAGAATCTACAAACCTGGAAGTAAGCCGTCCGCGGTTACTTTTTATCTGGGGGTGCAATAATGTGAATATTAAGGGTGTAAAATTGCGTAATTCTGGATTCTGGACCACCCATTTGTACCAATCTAATGATGTATTAATTGAGAATTGTGATATCCGTTCGCCGTTTCGGCCAGTAAAAGCACCAAGCACTGATGGCATTGACATTGATTTTTGTAAAAAAGTAACGATCAGAAATTGTTATATCTCTGTAAATGACGATGCTATTTGCATTAAAGGTGGTAAAGGACCCGATGCACAAAAACTGCCAGAAAATGGTATTGTTGAAGATATTTTAATTGAAAACTGTACCATTGGCGAAGCACATGCTACTTTAACCATGGGAAGCGAGTGTATTCATGCACGCAATATTACCATGCGAAACTGTAAGGTAGAGAATAACTGCCCGATTTTAAAAATGAAAATGCGTGGAGATACTTTTCAGCTTTACGAAAATATTACGGTAGAAAACATTACAGGAAAATGCGGCGCAATTATCGACTTAAATCCCTGGAAACAGTTTTTCGATTTGGCCGGTAGCACCGCAAAACCATTTGGTACGATTAGAAACATCAAGATCTCAAACATTAAAGTAGAAGC
>NZ_JBFTRT010000770.1:0-1853 GCF_056399685.1 Pedobacter sp. 01N416 | reverse complement strand
GTAGTTTCTACTCCATATTGGCATGCACAAGAACTTTTAGCTGATAATAGAGGCAAATTATTTGATTTTAAAAATGATGTGCAACTGGCAACCATCGTCAATGAACTATTAAGTGATAAGGATAAATATCAAAAATTGAAGCGAAATGCTTATGAATATGGCTTAAATCTTCGTTGGCCAGCCATTGGAAGTGTTTATCTTAATGTGTTAAATGAAGCTCTGGCCAATGGAAAAAGACCCGAAAGAGTTACTCCTCCTATTATTGATGTGGAGGGTATGCCAGCGCTTAATTTAGATCATATTTCGCTACTAACAGATGATACCGGAATTATTCAGCACGCCCGTTTTGGCATTCCAAATCTGAAAGAAGGCTATTGCATTGATGATAATGCGAGGGCATTAATTATGGCATTAATGGCTATCGAGCAGGATAAAAATCCTAAAGCTTTAAAATTCATGCCTGTTTATCTGAGCTTTATTCAATATATGCAAACCGATGATGGGAATTTTAGGAATTTCTTGAGTTTTAACCGCAATTATTTGGATAAAATAGGCTCAGAAGACTCTTTTGGCCGTACCATCTGGTCATTGGGTTATTTAGTTTGCAGTGCACCCAACAATTCTTACCGTGAATTTGGTAGAGAATTATTTTCGCATTCTATTCCGCATTTTAAAGAATTAAAATATCTCCGTGGAAAAGCCAATACCATTATTGGTCTATCATATTATCTTTGTGCCCATCCTGGTGATGAGTTAATCACAAAAGAAATCAATATGCTGGCCAATTCATTAATGGCATCATATCAAGACAATAAGGATGGCGATTGGCATTGGTTTGAAGATATTCTTACCTATGATAATGCAATCCTTCCTTTGGCTTTGCTTCATCATTATGAAGTTACCGGAAATACAACATCCTATAAAATTGCGATGGAGAGTATTGAGTTTTTAAATAGCTTTTCTTTCGAAAATGGCTATCTAAATCCGGTTGGAAATGCAGGATGGATGAAAAAACATGGCAAAAATCCTATCTATGACCAACAGGCTATAGAAACAATGGCAATGGTTTTACTCTATGCTAAAACATTCGAGGTAACCAAAGATGATAAATATTTAAATTTAATGCATGTTAGCTACGAATGGTTTTTAGGAAGAAACAGCCTTCATATTCCTTTATACGATTTTGAAACACATGGATGTGCTGATGGGCTACAGTTTAACAGTGTAAACAGGAATCAAGGTGCTGAGAGTACATTGGCCTATTTCATCTCCCATTTAGCTATATTAAAGGCAGCAGAAGCCGAATATGAAACACTTTCGTCTCCCCTGGTGGAGGCAGATAAATGTAGCTAAAGATTAATTTGTCTTGGAAATATAAAAAGGCTGATTCAGAAATGAACCGGCCTTTTTTATATTGTTTTGAAGAATAAGTCGAGACGATCGTCACCATGACCTGTAGCGCCGCGGAAAGAGCTATGAAGTAAACCGAGCCTTAAGCGAGCTCACCGAAGGTAATTTATTTCAGGGTCTTGATGACCAGTAAGATGCTGAAACAAGTTCAGCAGGACGGCTAATTATACGATCTGTCATCCTGAGCCTGTCGAAGGACTTGTTTAAATGCCCATAAAACGTTTCGACAAGCTCTCCGTAGGAGTCCTTTGCACAACGTGACAGATCGAATGAAACCACAACTTATGATATAGCCTAATGAAAGATCTGTTTTAATTATTTTCCAGCAATTTGGCTAGCAACAACTCCAGATTTACGCTTGCAAACGAAGAACTATAATCAGATAAACCATAAGGGATAATTAATTCTCCATTACTGATAATCGATCCGCAGGAATATACCAC
>NZ_JBFTRT010000769.1:0-1854 GCF_056399685.1 Pedobacter sp. 01N416 | reverse complement strand
CTCTTGTTGATTAATAGGCAAAATAGTTCCGTGCCTTGGGTGAAAATCCATGGCAATATCTTGATCCACTACACTAAAATTTGCCAGATCTTTACTTTTGGTAAACTGATAGCGGCCTTTCATATATACATCGTACATCAGGATATATTCGTCGCTATGATTCAGTTTAAAAACACCAGCTCCTTCTACAGCCTCTTTTGTCTGTTGTAAATATTTATCCTGCTGCACATAACCTGTGGTGAGTTGATGGGAAACCGCTTTTTTTATGCCATTGCCATTTCCTTCTGTTTTAAAGAATAAATTGTATTTCCCTTTATCGTAAATAATGTCGCCATCAATACAAGAACCATTGGTTGGGCTAAAAAAGAGCTGTTTTGGGGCTGTTTCCAAATCTGTAAAATCAGCATTGGCGTAAGCATAATAAATTTTATCAGGCTCCTCGCCATGCTTCATCGACCAATAAACCATATATTTTTTGGCTGTTTTATCGTAAATGGTCTGTGGAGCCCAAACACGTAGCAGATTTTCGTTATTTGGAAAACGTTTTTGAATATTAACAACTGACGATGTCCAATGGATCAGATCATTTGATTTAAGCAATACCATTGCCCTGTTCGAATTCCAGCCATTGGCCGAAACCATATCGGTAGCCACCATGTAAAAGGTTTTGCCATCCTCGCCACGCAAAATATGTGGATCGCGTATACCTCCGGTACTGCTGATTTTTTCGGAAGAAATGATTGGATTATTATTGTTTAATGCCTTGTAATGGTAAGCATCGGTGCTCACCGCAAAACGGATCGCTTCTTCTGCTTTAGCGTTTCCGGTAAAATAGGCAAATAAATACGCTGTTTTTTCTTTGGGTACCTTAGCTGTTTTTTTGCTTTGTGCCTCTACCAGATTTATTGATAACAAGAACAAAACAACAAGTAGAGAAAAGTTATATTTTATAATGGAATGTTTCATTTTAAGGTTAATTCATTATTTATTTTCTGGTTTCCAATCTAGGGTCTGCACTATTGTGAGTGGCTGGTTAGCCTTTCCTTCTCCATCTACCTGGGTAACATGCTGCAGAAACAGGCTCAAAATCCCTTTGCTTTTCCAAAGTTCGGTATCATAACTGGGTTCCCAATCGCCAAGGCTTTTTTGAGTAAGATCTTCAACCTTCCAATTTCCTGATCCGAGCTCACCATTCAAAGCAATTGAAACCTTATTACCTCGTTCAGCATCCCTAAACAACAATCCCGCAGCATAATATTTTCCATTTGGCCAAACGATAATCTGTGGCCGCGAAATCGGAATCTGTTTGGTACCTCCTCCACTTAAACTAAAAGCCGTTTTTCTAAAGTTAAGGTTGCTTACTTCCCAATGGTCGTCTGTTTTAAAAACCAGGTGATATTGTGGTATGGTTTCGTTCGTATCGCGCCAATAACCTGCAATAAATACCTTGCCTTTGGCATCGGCAAACATCGATGTCTGATTAATCAGCTCGCTTTTTTGCGGGATTTTAAGCGCATATTCTGCATTGGTGGCAGTAATGGGAAGACTATATTTTTCATTGGTAGATTTTAACCAGGTTAAACCTCCATCGGTTGATTTGGCATAACATAAATCATGGTTACTGGCTACATCAGGGCTTTCGCGCCACACCCACGACAAATGGATGGTTCCAACCTGATCTATAGCTACCTGCCAATATGCATTTCGCTGTCCTTCGCCATCGATCATCCCATCCTGTATACGTGTCCATTTTTTGGTCTTCAGACTATAACGGTTTATCATCAGGTTTCCGTTTCCAGAGCCACCATCGCGGTAAAAAAATAAGAGATCGCCGTTTGCCAGCTTATAAAACTC
>NZ_JBFTRT010000768.1:0-1861 GCF_056399685.1 Pedobacter sp. 01N416 | reverse complement strand
GTCCAGTCCATATCAGCGGCATTCCCTTTCGAAACTTCGATGCCATTTACCCGGCAGGTCATTTTAAGGTCGTAAGCATTACCAACATGTCCGTCTTTAGGCGCAACTTTATATTGCAATAATTCATCAGGCGTTACCAACCATGGACCAATTACCGTAGAAAAATCTTTTCCTTTTGCAGGGCCCAAATTCAGCAACATCTCCTCCATCTGCAAAGTACGGGCACTCATATCGTTCATTACCATGTAACCGGCAATGTATTCATCAGCCTCAGCAGCTTTAATATTTCTACCTTTTTTACCAATAACAATCGCAACCTCTAATTCGAAATCCAGTTTATCAAAATGATCTGGCATACATTCAATTTCGCCAGTACCCTGAATAGCGTTGTGGTTGGTGAAATAAAAGATCGGATACTCATCGAATTGAGGGATCATATCAACCTTTCTGTTTCTACGTGCCGCAGCAACATGCTGTCTGAAAGCGTATCCATCGCGACAACTGGTAGGATGCGGAACAGGGGCTAAAATCTCGTAAAAAATTTCTTCTTTAGCGGCTAAACTACCATCTTTTATTTGATCGTCTATCCTTTTTGCTCTTTCCATTAACACTTCACCACCTTGCAAAAACGTAGTCATATTATCTGGAAGCAATTTATCGCAACTATTTAAGTTATAAATATGTCCGTTAATAAATATACCAAGATGCTCCCTGTCTTCGGTTTTATAAGATACTAGTTTCATATATGATTTGGTTAAATATGCGGTAAAGCTAAGAAATTAGGCCATTCAAAATAAAACTTAAGCGTTATTATTTTAACACAGTGTATTTCTGAAGGTTTGATTTAATTAAAGGAAAATCTTTTGCCTGAAGTGCTTTATAATGTTTTTTGTTGGAGAGTAAACCACCAATTAACATTCCACCCGATACACCAACAGGCACACCTGCAGCAATAAGCACCACCGACTCGACCAATTTATCACTTTTTGCGGCCAATGCAAAAAATGTTAAACCTCCGGCAATGGCAAGCGGTGCGGCTATCCCTTTACGATGAATGTATAATGCACTGATACTGTCGGCACTTAATTTTATGGTATCCTTCCGGTTTCTGATAATTGTTAAACCATCATCGGCTGCAGCGTAAAAAGAACCTCTTGTGGCTTTTCCACTTCGGTCTATAACCCTAATGGTGTACTTGGCATTTTGTTGCGCAAAAGTGGCATAGCTCAAGGCTAAAAAAAATAAGCATGTAAAAATAAATTTCATCGGGATGATCATATAGTAAGTAATTAAAGGTAATTAAAATTTCAACTTTTAAATAAAATACTTACCTTAGTGCCATTAAAACCATGATCTTAAAAGCATTACATATTAATCTAGTAAACGACGCTATTGCTGCCCGTCGCTATAAGATGCTATCCAAGCTGATCATGGCTCAATATTCTCTGTAATATTTACTCCATCTTCTTTTTTAATTGAAACGCATTACCGTTTTGATTGTTAATTCATTAGGATTTTTTCTTTTCTAACCATAACAACATTTTATTATGCCTATTTATCATAAATTGGGGCAGATTCCAGCTAAACGTCACACGGTTTTTCGTAAACCTGATGGAAATCTCTATGCCGAAGAATTGGTATCAACCGAAGGTTTTTCGAGTTTATATTCATTGGTTTATCATTGTCACCCGCCAACCATTGTTAAACATCTGGGCGAAGCATACAGTGTTGAGCCAAAAATTGCACGCGAAAAACACCTGAAACACACGAGTTTAATCGGTTTCAATATTAAACCTGAAGATGATTTTCTAAAAAGCAGAAAAGCCGTTCTGGTAAATAGCGATTTACACATCGTTTTGGC
>NZ_JBFTRT010000767.1:0-1874 GCF_056399685.1 Pedobacter sp. 01N416 | reverse complement strand
AACTGATACTGCCCATTTAGAGATGGGTCGGTATTTTTCGTAGTATCAGGTAAAGTTTGCCCAAAGGCAACGTTTAAAAATAGCATAGCGCCTAAAAACAATAGGGTGTGTTTAATTTTCTGCATAGTTTAAATATAGGTGTTAGAATGTAAAACTACATTTTTATCTATTTTTCCGGTTAATAAAATTTGTTTAAGGTTTTGGCAAATCGATAAAATTGTTCTGGTTTAACATTCTAAATAACAATTTTATCTAAGTTTTATTATAAATTTATTTGCGATAGGTTACATTTGTTTCATGCAAATAGGAATTATTGGTTTGGGCGATATGGGCAAATTGTATGCACTATCGTTCATAAACGCTGGTTATAAGGTATGTGGGGCAGATATGCCCTTACGTTTTACAGATTTAAAAAATGAGCTGGAACCTAAAGGAATCGAGGTTTTAATCGATGGCCATGAGGTTGCCCGTAAATCAGACTTTATTATCTATTGCGTTGAAGCCGAAAAAATTGATGAGGTGGTAGCTGCTTTTGCCCGCTCAACAAAATATGGTGCCATAGTTGCCGGACAAACCTCGGTTAAACATCCCGAAATTGCTGCTTTCGAAAAACACCTTCCAGAGGATACCCAGATTGTAACCTGTCATTCTTTGCATGGTCCGGCATTTAGTCCGGAAGGGCAAACACTTGTGGTAGTGCGTCACCGTGCTACCGATGCTGTTTATGCCAAAGCCTTAGAAATTTATAAATCTTTAAAATCGAACATTATTGAAATGGACGATTATAGGGAGCACGACCGCATTGTGGCCGATACACAGGCGGTAACACACATGGGGTTCGAAAGCATGGGCTCGGCATGGAAAAATGCGGGTTTTTTCCCCTGGGATAATCCGGCATATGCGGGTGGAATCGATAACGTGAAAATTTTGACCACGCTGAGAATTTTTAGTTACAAATCGCACATTTATGCTGGTTTGGCCATTTTAAATCCTTATGCCCAGAAACAGGTAAAATATTATGCGCAGGCCGAATCGGAACTGTTTAAGCTGATGATATGTGAAAATGAGGCGGAGTTTAGGGAAAAGATTTATGCGGCCCGCGATTTCGTTTTTCACGAAAGCCGTTCGCTTTTACTGTTGGATGATAACATCATGAAAGAATTCAGCCTATCGGATGCCAGCCATAAACAGAAACCAAATTCGCATTTAAGTTTGCTGAGCATGGTATATGCCTGGTATAAAATGGGCGTAAACCCTTACGATAACCTGATCTGCCAAACGCCACCTTTTAAATTGAGGCTGGGCATTGCCGAATATCTTTTCAAAAATGAAGCAATGTTAGAGGAGTCGATTAATACTGCTTTGTATGATAAATCTATCCGTGGCGATGATTTAGAATTCCACACCGCGGTGCACGAATGGGCATCGATTATTGGCTATGGCGATTTAAAAGGTTACAAAGAACATTTCGAAGCGGCCAAATCATTCTTCGCCAACCGTTTAAATGATGGAAGAGATTTAAGTGCGGAAATGATTAAGCGATTAGGCAAGTAACTATTAGGGATGAAGATCATTCTGAATAAACCTGATCTGGTTTCGTTGTTGCAACAACAATTAATAGAGATAGAAATACTTTGTGGGGAGTACGATAAAGGAACTGATGTTGTTATTCCATCAATTGCCGAAAAAATCGTCGTGATTTTTCATAACTCCGATCAAGCAAAAGCATTGGTGAGCCAGCTTAAATTAAATCATCTCGATATGTATTGCAGTTCGGAGATTTATGATTTCAAGAGCCTTACTAATTTTATCGGCTTGTTGAAACTGGCACATCGTACTGGAAAGGGATGGGCGTATGTTGCTGGGTTAGACCG
>NZ_JBFTRT010000766.1:0-1882 GCF_056399685.1 Pedobacter sp. 01N416 | reverse complement strand
GCAATAAGGATAAAAGCAAAACAACCGTAATTCCGAGTGTTATTAAAAGAATTATTCTAATAAGGTCTTCTGATTCTACCCTCGATTTGGTTATGGTTACCTCAATGGTTTTACCATCTAAGTGTAGAACCGTAATCAGACTTCTCCCAGGTTCGTTTTCACGTTCTTTTGGGTTAAAATAAATTGTATTTAGAAATTCTCTTTCAGAAATAATCCCACTTAGTGTTTTATAAGATATCTGTTGATCGAGGTAACTTGCAGGCAGTGGGAGTTTATGAAAAGTGTTTACATACTGGTTAATTTCATTTTCTTCAACGGCTAAATCGCGATCTAATTTTTCGGTTAAAATAAAATGGATTACAACATAGTAAATAATCCCCGTAATGATTAATACAACGATAGAGGTTAAAATATTTGCTTTGTTATAACGGTTGGAGAGTTTCATAGATCACCAAATTTATAACCAATCCCATAAACAGAGCGAAGATAATCAGCCGCTCCTGCCTCAAGCAATTTTTTACGGAGATTCTTGACATGGGTATAAATAAAATCAAAATCATCCGACAGGTCCATTTCATCGCCCCAAAGATGCTCGGCCATGGCATTTTTAGTGACTACTTTATTGCGGTTAGAAAGAAAATACACCAGCAGATCGAACTCTTTTTTGGTAAGTATTATCTGATTGCCTTTAACAGCAATTTTCATTGCCGAAACATCCACCGTTATCTCGTTGAAAAGAATAACATTGTCGCCATCAAAATTCTTTCTGCGGATAATAGCACTTACACGCGCTTTAAGTTCTGACAAATGAAAAGGTTTGACTAAATAATCGTCGGCGCCAAGATCGAGCCCCATCAGTTTATCATCCAAAGAATGGCGCGCAGAAATAATCAGCACCCCATCTTTTTTTTTCAATTGTTTAAGCTTGGTTAATAATTCCAGTCCTTCCCCACCGGGCAGCCCTAAATCTAAAAGAATACAATCATAATTATAAAGCGATATTTTCTCATTGGCAGCGGCAAAATCCGAAGCGTGCTCACAAACATTCCCTTCACCGGTAAAATAGGCAAGTATACTCTCTAATAAAGCCTGTTCATCTTCAATGACTAAAATTTTCATCGGTTAATCATTTTGTTATTTAATTGGATATAAAGTAGTCATTAAAACCAGAAAATCAAACCTGTTATGTAAAACCTTTAGGTAAATCGCTGTATCAATTTTTCGAGGTTCAGATTCTTTTTTTTCTGCAATATTTGTTTACCAAAGGCGGTAAAGTATTCGTGCCCCGTAAGCATTTTGATGTTGATGGCATCCCATTCCCGATCTGTGTATACTAAACGAAGGTTTTCTTCCCACTCTCTTTTCAGCCGCGCGGCAAAATCAGTATAACTTTGAAGTGAAAAATGATAAAAATCAGCATCACATATTATTTTTTCTAAATCGGTATCTGGCAATTGAGGGTATTTTGTAGCAAGAATGCAGTTGCTTACCACTTCTATCTGATCGCGTTTAAGACCATTTTCCAGTAAAAATTCATATGCAATTTTGACACTGGCTAGCTCATGGCCAATATATTGTTTAATATAGCCCACATCGTGTAAAAAGGCTGCTAAAATAAGTGTCAGCAATTCATTTTCACTTACACTATTTTGCTTACCAATAATTTTAACGCCCTCTACAACTAACAAAGTATGCTCAAAACTATGAAAGTACATGTTTTTTGGTAGCTCCTTTTCAAAAAGTTCTTTAACAAAAGTTTCAACCTTTTTTAGCAATATTCCCTGCTCTTTTTCCATTTATCAATCTTCAATAAATAGTACAATATTATTGGCCAATTCTGAAGAAAAACTGTAGCGATGATACTTATGGGCAGTTGTCGAAC
>NZ_JBFTRT010000765.1:0-1883 GCF_056399685.1 Pedobacter sp. 01N416 | reverse complement strand
TTGTAATACTTCTTTAAAGGGTATATCTTCCTTTTGCTTTGGCTATTTGTAATAGATTATCATTAAATTGCATCCTCTATTGCATCAATCCCTAATGAAAGAAATTACCGATATCATAAAGGCATATCAAAAAGCAACGAAGGAAAAGAAAAAAACAGCCCTTGCTACGGTAGTTAAGGTAGAGGGTTCTTCTTACCGCAGACCTGGTGCAAGAATGTTGATTACTGAAGATGGCCAGTTAACAGGCGCCATTAGTGGCGGTTGTTTAGAAGGCGATGCGTTGCGGAAAGCACTTTCGGCAATTGTACAGCAAGAAAACAAGCTCATTACTTATGATACTACAGATGAAGATGATGCAAAATTTGGCGTTCAGCTGGGCTGCAATGGCATTGTACATATTTTGTTCGAACCCATTTTAGAAGCAGATGAGCTAAATCCCATTGCTATTTTAACCGCGTTGCAAGGCAAAAGGGAGCATGCAGTTTTAGCAATACTTTTTTCCCTAACAGATARGTTGCAGTTGGGTACAAGTATGCTTTTTAGAAATGAACCTATTCTAGCTAAAATCCCCGAAGCGATCTTCAATGAGACAATTAAAGATATCCTGGAAGTTTCTGAATATAAGACCACGTCAATTAAAGCTTATAATTTTGACAACCAACAGATTGATGCCTTTCTGGAGTTTATCCAACCCCCAATTTCATTAATTATAGCTGGCGCAGGCAATGATGCACAGCCTTTAGCCGAAATGGCTTACCTTTTGGGCTGGGAAGTAACTGTGATAGATGGAAGACCTATGCATGCTACGCCACAACGTTTTGCAAATGCAACCAAGGTTTTAGTGAGCAAACCCGAAAATGTGTTAGCTCAAATTCAGATAGATGAACAAACAGCTTTTGTATTGATGACCCATAATTACAATTACGACCTCGAACTACTTAAATATCTATTAGGCACAAATGCTCCGTATATCGGCACACTTGGACCAAAGAAAAAACTAGTTAGGATGTTAGATGAACTGGATTTGGCAACGCCAACAAATCAAACACGTGTACATGGTCCGGTTGGTTTGGATATTGGCGCAGAAACTGCAGAAGAAATCGCCATTTCTATCCTCGCCGAGATTAAATCTGTTTTTACAGGTGCTTCGGCCATGTTTTTAAAAGAGAAGAAAAAACCGATCCATGTTTACGAATTAAAAAACAATTAAGCATTGAAAACGGGCATTATCATATTGGCAGCAGGTAGTTCTTCACGTTTGGGAAGACCAAAACAGCTTTTGGATTACAAAGGAAAAACGCTCTTGCAAACCGTAATAAATGAAGCTTTAGAAACAAGTTGCAGACCCGTTATCGCTGTTTTAGGTTCAAACGCTAAAGAAATAGCCAGCCAGCATCAGCATGATCAGGTTAATTTCGTTATCAATGAAAGTTGGGAAAATGGAATGGCATCGAGCATTGTAGCCGGGCTTTCTGCTATAATCAGAAATAATCGCGAAATTGAAAGTATCATTATTGCTGTAGCCGACCAGGCTTTTATAAAAATGATTAACTTTAATAGCTTAATCGAAAAGCAGAAAGAAACAGGTAAAAATATAATTGCCAGTACCTATGCAGAAGCGACAGGAACTCCTGTCCTCTTCAAAAAAGATTATTTTGAAGCACTTTTATCGCTCACAGGAGCAGAAGGAGCAAAAAAGATACTCAAACAATATCCTCAAGATGTAGAAACAGTTGTTTTCGAACATGGAGAAATTGATATTGATACAGAAACAGATTATAACAATTTAATTAGCCAGCAATGATAGCAGATTCTTTTGGAAGAATACACGATTACCTGCGGATATCGCTAACCGATAACTGCAATTTTCGCTGCTTTTATTG
>NZ_JBFTRT010000764.1:0-1884 GCF_056399685.1 Pedobacter sp. 01N416 | reverse complement strand
ATCCTGTACCTTATTGTTGAAAAATCCTTTTGCGTAAATTACTCCAGCTGGAACAAAAAAACCAAAAATGAATCCACACAGATATAAAAGTGGTTGTTTAGGGCTATTAGGAATAGTGTTGTAAGCCGGTTTATCTACCACCTGTGAAGTAGGAACGGTTGCAGAAAGCGATAATGCAGTTTCCTCTCTTTTTTGCAGCAAATACTTATATAAACCCGATTTTACACTTTGTTCACGGCTTCTTTCTAATAAGCCACGCTCTATAGTAGGTACAGATTTAATTTTATTATCGAATTGAGAGTAGTTGGCGCTCAGGTTGTTTCTTTCAATAACGAAACCTTGTTTAATACTAGATAAGTTTTCTAAGATATTGGTTTTTAAGGTTGCTATCTGCTCGTTAAGGTTGAGTACCAAAGGATTTTCTGCATTAGCGGTACGTAACATCCTATTTCTTTCCAGTTGAAGATCGTTAAATTTTGAAATCAACGAATTCAAAATCGGGTCTTTTAAGCCCATTGCACTTGGCGCCAGGTTATATTGGCTTTGTTTGCCTCTGAAATAATTTTCGATAGACCGTAATATCCTCAGCTGCACTGATGATGTTTCAAGTAACTGATTATACTCTCCTGAACGTGCAGCATTCATCTGCGCATCCATATTAACATCGGTAACACGATTTTGTTGTTTGTAGTTTTCTACGTCCTCTTCAGTACCTGTAAGATCTGCAACCAGGTATTTTAGGCGGTTATCGATAAATTTAATGGTATTACGGGCAATGGTATTTTTATTATTAACGTTATTGATGTTATAAGTTTCGATCAGATCGTTAAGAATATCAATTCCCCGCTGAGGAACCACATCGTTCAAACTAATGGTAATGGTATTGGCATCTTTAACAACCGGAACTATTTTTAATGAAACCAGGTTATAAGCCTCGGTCATTTTATATAAGTTTTTAAACTGAAGTCTAATTTTACCAAATTCGGTTTTATATGCTGGTCCCTTATCTATTTTAATCGCGTAGTTTTTGGTATTAATGGTATCGCCATACTTTACAATATTTGTTTTTAAGCTATCCTGAATGATGTAAGAGATTTCATCCAGATAAGAAACGTTAATTTTTCTTCCGTAAGCACCATTTTTTAAACTGATAGCAGTAACTACAAGTGGAGACGTTTTTCCGTAAAGCTCTTTTTCTCTAATCCCTTCTTTTTTAAAGTAGGCAGTTTCTAGATTTAGTTTTTTCAATACTTTAAAAATCAGATCTCTCGATCTTAAGATCTCAATTTCATTATCAACCGTTTTAACCGTTTGAAACATATTAAGATCACTAAAAGCGGTACTATTAGACATTGCTGCACCATTTTTATCATCAGAGATTAAAAGTGTGCTGCTCACTTTATATTTTGGTGGGGTAACGTATAGAAAAGCATATACGGCAGCCATAGAAATAATGATACTGATTAAGAAATAGTGCCAGTTTCTGGCAAATCTTGTCATAGTTTCTGCAAAATCTTTTGCGCCACCATTTGTACTTTGTTTAAGCATGATATAATGTTTTAAGAGACGTTTATCGACGAAGAACAGCTGTGATTAATACTGCAACTGCTGATATAGAAGCAATTACCACTGGCATAATGCGTGTATTGGGACTGTATTCAATCGCTTTTGATTTATCAGGCTCTACATATACGACATCGTTTTGTTTCAGATAAAAGAATGGAGAATCCATCACATCCTGATTGTTCAGGTTAAGTCTTTTCATGACCCTTTGACCATCCTGTTGTCTGATCACTAAAATATTTTCCCTTTTGCCATAAACAGTCATATCGCCCGCCATTCCTAATGCTTCTAAGAGGTTAATATTATCTCCCTGTACAGTGA
>NZ_JBFTRT010000763.1:0-2670 GCF_056399685.1 Pedobacter sp. 01N416 | reverse complement strand
CCCGTATGATTAGCTATAAAAATCAATTGTATGACCCAAGGAGTTACCACTTTGGCAGTATTTGGCCTTTATTCACAGGTTGGACATCACTTGCCGAATATCAGACGGGTAGATATAATCAAGGTTTTACAAACATAATGAACAATTTGTCAAATTATAAGGACTTTTCAATGGGTAATGCCGTAGAGGTAATGAATGGGAATACCTATAGTACAAGCGGGGTTACATCTCATCAATGTTGGTCAGAAACAATGGTGTTACAACCTATTTTTGAAGGGATGTTGGGGTATCACCCGGATGCGTTGACAAATATAGTCACTTTAGCTCCTAGGTTGCCTTTTGATTGGAAATGGTTTGAGGCTGAAAATGTTAAATTTGGAAAAAATAGTTTCGTATTCAAATTTAAAAAACAATCAAATACAGTTTTGGTCTACAACCTGATATCTAAGCAAGATTTTAAACTAAATTTTATACCAACGCTTCCTTTGGGCTCTAAAATCGAACAGATCGTAGTGAATGGAAAAAAAGTTAATTATACAATTATGGATAACAAGGAATATTTGGATGTAAAACTTAATGAAAACGTGAACGTTAATGGTCATACAGAAATTAGTATTCAATTAGCGAAAGAAGGTGTATCAACTTTAGCCAATTTTGTTAAACGATAGGACTGTAATTACCATCGACCACATCAAGCATTGAACTTCAAATCTCCCATCGATTTATTGCAGGAAATTTGAGGACAAAATTATACTTTTGAGTGGTCTGAAAAACAAGGGAGCTTACAGTGAAGTCGATTACAGACAAATAGTTGCAGAATAATAGTGAGCATATAGTGAGCATGCTATTAATAAATACATTAAAGCATTATTTATAAGAGGTTTATGGATAGGATTCAAGTCCCGTCCATTCCGCGAAAATAGTTTTAAATTTAACTAAAAGCCTGTAAATTAAATGTTTACATGCTTTTTTGTTTTCTGGAAATACCAAAATATTCATTTTTTCGCAAGAAAAAGGCGAGCAATTCGGTGAGCTGCTAGTCAATAAATTCCCGCTTTTCCGGTGTATCAAATTTGTGAAAGACCGATTTGATATCCGTAAATACATCCAATTGTTTATTTAGTATTTCGTAGGCCAGGACAAAGATGTTTTAGCCCGCAACGAAGGGGACAACAATTGGATTGTTATCCGTTATGCAGATGTTCTGCTAATGCTTGCAGAAGCTTTAAATGAACAGGGAAAAACAAATCTTGTGCTATTAGAAGTTCAAAAAGTCCGGACAAGGGCGAATCTGATCACCAACATGTTGCTCAATCAATTGGATACCAGAGTTTTGATCAAAAAGGAGCAAATACTTGAACAATATCGCAAGGGGAAAAATCTATTGTCTCGAGATTTTTATGTTAATCGATTAAGCATATCTTTACAGGATGAGTAAGAAGGTTTCCATCAAAGATATAGCACAAACTGTAGGCGTTTCTACCGCCCTGGTTTCATACGTGTTAAATAATAAGGAAAAAGAAGCACGTGTTGGAAAAGAAATCGCACAAGTAATAAGAGATACAGCGGTGAAAATGGGTTATCAGCCAAATCAGATAGCCAAAAGCTTGAAAACAGGAAAATCGTATACTTTTGGATTAATTGTAGCAGATATTTCCAATCCGTTCTTCGGCAATCTTGCGAGGAATATTGAGGATGAGGCAAAGAAATTTAACTATACCGTGATTTTTGCGAGTGCGGATGAAAATGCGAAAAAATCTCAAAACCTGATTAATATTTTAACCGAAAGACAGGTTGATGGTTTCATTATTGCACCGGCAGAAAATTCACAAGACCAGATTGAAGCGATTTTAAAGAACAATATTCCACTGGTGCTGATAGACCGGTATTTTAAGGGGCTGGATACCAATTGTGTCGTGACCAACAATTATGAGGCTTCTTATCAGGCTGTGAGCCATTTAATTGAAGCCGGAAAGACAAATATCGGCATGATCGCTTATCAAACAGATCTGGCTCATATGCTGGATAGAAAGCAGGGCTACATTGATGCAATTAAAGACAGTAAACAGTTAAAGACAAAAATCCCCTTGGTCAAAATGGTTGATTTCAATGCTGGTCAAGAAGAAGTAGAGGCGGGCATCCGCGAATTTTTTGCTCAAAACCCTACAATAGATGCACTGTTCTTCGCTACAAACACGCTTACACTAAAAGGATTAAAATCTTTAAATAAGCTAAACTATAAAGTTCCCGATGATGTGGCTATTGTATGTTTTGATGAGAGTGAAGCTTTTGATTTCTTTTATTCTCCCCTGACCTATATAGAACAGCCATTACTTGAAATGGGCAAAAAGGCCGTTCAGATCTTACTTAAAAACATTTCTGATAAAAAAAGCGCCAATATGCAGGTAAGCATAGCGTCTAAATTAATTATAAGACAATCAAGTGCTGCCACTGTTAAAAAGAATTAGCTCAAGTTGCAATTACTGGTGTCAGAACAGGGAATATCATAATAAGCTGTGAAAAACTAAAAAAAAATATTTGTTTGTTTAAACGTTTAAGCTTAAGTTTTAGCTCAAGTTGCAATTACTGGTGTCAGAACAGGGAATATCATAATAAGCTGTGAAAAACTAAAAAAAAATATTTGTTTGTTTAAACGTTTAAGCTTAAGTT
>NZ_JBFTRT010000762.1:0-1912 GCF_056399685.1 Pedobacter sp. 01N416 | reverse complement strand
TCCCTATATTAGACTAATCAAACCATCAATTATGTCGTATGTAAGAATTTGGGTTCACCTAGTGTTCTCAACCAAAAACCGACATCCCTATTTAACAAAAAACATCCGCTATAAAGTTCAAAAGCACATTATGGAAAATTGTAGAGAAAAATCTATTTTTCTACAGGCAATTAATGGATATACCGAACATATACACTGTCTAATATCTCTAGGAAGAGGACAAACAATTGCAAAAGTAGCTCAGCTCATAAAAGGTGAATCATCATTTTGGATCAATAAAAATATGCTAACAGACATACCTTTTATGTGGCAAGATGACTATTTTGCCGTATCCGTTAGTGAATCTGGTTTGCAAGCGGTTACCAATTATATTAAAAATCAAGAAATTCATCACACCAAAAAATCTTTTGAATCTGAAGTCAAAGAATTTGAAGACAAGTATGGATTTATCTTAGAAAAAGAAGATCTTTAAAAATGCTAACCTTAAATTTCACAAAATTCCCCATACTCGAAACTGAACGTTTAATTCTCCGTGAACACGATCTTGCTGATGCCGAAGCGCTTTTTGCCATGCGTACCAATGAAACGGTAATGAAATATATTGACAGAGAAAGGCCCAAAGATATTTTTGAGATCAAAGATTTTATCTCACGTTTTAGAAATGGTTACGAAAATGGCGATAACCTGGCTTGGGTAATTGCCTTAAAAGAAAACCCTGAACAAATGATCGGATCTGTAGGTTATTGGCGCACTGATTTTGCTAACCACAGGGCTGAAATTGGTTACATGCTCCATCCTGATTATTGGAGAAAAGGAATTATTTCGGAAGCATTAAAGCGATCAATTGCATTTGGCTTTGAAGAGGTTAATCTACACAGCATCAGCGCCAACATTAATGTCGAAAACGATGCCTCAAGGCAAATACTTATTAAACACGGATTTGTAAAAGAAGCACATTTTAAACAAGATTATTATTTCAGGGGCCAATTTCTGGATAGCGAAATTTATGGCTTATTGAACCCAAATCATTAAATCATGGTAAAAAATAAGGCTTTTAATAAAAAGGGGCGTCATCTCGACCGGAGCATGGCGGAGCGGAGAGATCTATTATGCACCAGTCTTCTTTTTATACGATAGCAATAATATTATTCATTTTGAAGAAGATATTTCGGAAAAAGCATGAGCTTTGATACAATAAGCTAATCAAAAACACAATTGCCCAATATTATTTCTTCTTTTAACAGATAAACAAAAAATACCGCCTCAAAAAGACTGAATAATTAGGCAGATTGCCTATAATTATTACAAAACATAGGCATTTTAGCCTTTGGTTTCAAAGCGATTAATAATTATATTTGCCACCGTTATTAAAATTTACAATGAGAGAAATCCAATTTAGAGAAGCACTACGCGAAGCCATGAGCGAAGAAATGCGTAAAGATGACCGCGTTTTTTTATTAGGTGAAGAAGTAGCAGAATATAACGGTGCGTACAAAGTAAGTCAGGGTATGCTTGACGAATTTGGTGCGAAACGCATTATCGATACCCCGATTGCCGAACTAGGTTTCGCAGGTATTGCAACTGGTGCAGCAACAGCAGGCCTTATTCCAATTGTGGAATTTATGACTTTTAACTTCTCATTAGTAGCTATCGATCAGATTATCAACGGTGCTGCTAAAATTTTATCAATGAGCGGTGGTCAGTTCTCATGCCCTATGGTTTTTCGTGGCCCAACAGGTAACGCAGGTCAATTAGGTGCACAACACTCTCAAAACTTCGAAAACTGGTTTGCAAATACACCAGGATTAAAAGTGGTAGTTCCAGCTACTCCTTACGATGCAAAAGGATTATTAAAGCAATCAATTATAGATCAGGATCCGGTTATTTTCATGGAATCTGAAGTAATGTACGG
>NZ_JBFTRT010000761.1:0-3307 GCF_056399685.1 Pedobacter sp. 01N416 | reverse complement strand
ATACCAAACTTTAACCATTAAAGCAGGCATAAGTCTTAAAGTTCAATCTTTTCTACCTTTAATTATCACCAATATCGCTGTTGCATTTATTTGTTTAATGAATATTTTCAACTATAAAAAAAGAAGTTTTCAAAAACGTATTGCCGTTATTTCGATCATACTAATTGGAGGTTTTGCTTTTTGGTGCAGTGTTTATGCTAAAAAACTACCTGGCGGTATTGAAGGTGCTAGTTTTGGTGTTGGAGCATATTTGCCTGCCTTAGCTATTTTATTCGTTGTACTTGGCATTTTCGGCATCAATAAAGATGAAAGATTAATCCGCTCGGCCGAAAGGTTAAGATAATTCGCTTATGACTTACAGAAATACATTTACCGTTCTTTTTATCTGTTTACTCTTTTCGTGCAAAAAAGGCGGAAGCAAATCTGAAATAAATTTCCCATTAATGCTACAAACAGAAAATCTGGTTAAAAAATCGGAAACACGTTTATTTACGGCGAACGGTGAAATAAAAGATCAAAATATAATTAAGCAGTTTATTAAAAACGAAAGCATCTTTATTTTACCAGATCACTAGGTTGCAGATGGTAGCAGTCTGGTTTTTTCAACTAATGATGTGGCAACAATTGACGGAAATGTAAACTATACAGTAGTAAAAGACGGAGATTTAATTTTGTTCTACTCTCCAAAAACCGTGTTAACCAACAATCAACTCATTGATCAGATTTTTAAATACCGGGCTCCAATAACTCCTATCCCAACTCAGAATGGATACAACTTTATTACACAGGAAGTAAGGGTTGCCCGTGGGGATTACGATAAATTTTCATTTTCGAGAACAGTTTTTTTGCTAAAACGCGGAGCCACTTCAAAACAATTGGGGATTACATTTAACGATATTGCAGATGATATAGTTTCCAAATTGACAGCTCAGGATACCCTGGCCTATTTAGAAACCGCACTGATTATGGCCCGTTAACGACTCAAAAAACAAAATAGTTTGATTAAAACTATTTATCTAATATTAATTTTAAATATTTTTTGGCACTAATCTGCTTTGCAAACATTTTCAACTTTAAAAGTAGAAGCGCTCAAAAGAGGATTACAATGCTGACCATCATTACTAATTGCCGGTTTTGCATTTTGGTGTAACTTTTATGCCCACACTCATTATTTTATTTTTGATTCTTGCCATCTTCGGCATTAACAAGGATGAAAGATTGATACGCTCGGCTGAAAGCTTGCGCTAATTCTTTAATTTTAACAGAAAATTACCTCTCTCTATGCACATTAAAATAAATCATGCGGTTAACTATATCTGTTTAGTGGTTTTGCTTTGCGGAATCTTATCATGCAACAAAAGCATCCATACTTTTGAAAAAGCCAAACTTACCTCTGTACCACAGCCGTGTTTAACAACCGCATTACAGCTGATTGATAGCTTAAAAAGCAATTTAAATATTGATGTGAATAGGATTTATCTGATCGGTTTTTCGATGGGGGCTTCTTCTGTGATCAATGCCTTATCGTTAAAACCAGATTTATTTGCCGCAGGCATAAGCATTTCTGGCATACCGCAATTCGACAAAGTAAAAACACTCACGAACATTCCAATTTGGTTGATTCACGGAAATATGGATACCGAAAACCCTTTTAATAGTGATGAAAAGTTTTTTGAAGAGGTAAAATACAACAACAGAACCAGGTTTTGGGAATTCGACAGTCTGGCCCACAACGATATTTTCGCTCCCGCAATTTTAACTGACGAACTGCCCCATTGGCTGTTTAAATACAAACATAAATAGCTGCTTTACCCCAGCAACCTAAACCCGGTTGGCGTGAAAATCCTTTTTAAAACCTGAAAGGTTTGAAAAAGATTGAAACAGAAAACGGGACTGAGGTAACCTAAGCACAACTGCAGCCGCTTTCCAAACAAAAAACACGTGTTCTTGTTGCAATCACGACCTCAATTTAAACCTTCTACACCCTACCTTTTCCATCATCCATCTTACATCTACTGTTACTTCCTTATTTTCAAATATTTAGCTTAAAAAACTATTTACTTGATTATCTGTGAAATACGAAATATTAACCTTACCTTTGCGGCTCAATTAAAAATAAAAAGACGAATGACAAACCCATTTCAATTATTGGGGATAAGTGATGACGTCGTTAATGCCGTAAAGGATCTTGGATTTGAAACTCCAACACCTATTCAGGAGCAAAGTATTCCTGTACTGTTAGAAGGCACTAATGATTTTGTTGGTTTGGCCCAAACAGGAACAGGAAAAACAGCCGCATTTGGTTTGCCGCTGTTAGAACTAATCGATTTTAAAGTTAATAAACCACAGGCATTGATTTTATGCCCTACCCGTGAGTTATGCTTGCAAATCGCTAACGACCTTAAAAACTTTTCTAAAAACGTTGCTAATGCCCACGTTGTTGCCGTTTATGGTGGCGCGAACATTATGCAACAACTACGCGAAATACGCCAAGGCGTTCAGATCGTAGTGGCCACGCCCGGCCGTATGTTGGACATCATTGGCCGTAAAGCCATTGATTTTTCTTCAGTTAAATATGTTGTGCTTGATGAAGCTGACGAGATGTTGAACATGGGTTTCCAGGACGACATTAACGACATTTTATCAACTACTCCTGATGACAAAAAAACCTGGTTATTCTCGGCTACCATGCCTGCAGAAGTTCGCCGTATAGCTAAAAACTATATGGACAACCCTGTTGAATTAACCATGGGCACAAAAAATACAGGTAATGTAAACATCGAACACGAATATTATATTGTTCGTGCACGTGATAAATACGCTGCCTTAAAACGTATTGTAGATTTTAACCCTGAAATTTTTGCCGTAGTATTTTGTAAAACCAAATTGGATACACAAGATGTTGCCGAGCACTTAATTAAAGATGGTTACAATGCTGATGCCTTGCACGGCGATTTATCGCAACAACAACGTGATAAAGTAATGCAACGTTTCCGTGAGCGTAACATGCAGTTGTTAATTGCTACTGATGTTGCCGCACGTGGTATCGATGTAAACAATGTAACACACGTAATCAACTATTCTTTACCTGACGAAATTGAAAGTTATACCCACCGTTCTGGCCGTACAGGCCGTGCTGGTAAAACTGGTATCTCTATCTGTATCATCAACTCTAAAGAAGTTGGAAAAATCCGTCAGTTAGAACGCATTATTGGTAAACAATTTACCAAAGCTGAGCTTCCTACAGGATTTGATGTTTGTGAAAAACAATTGTTCTCTTTGGTACATAAAGTACACAATGTAGAAG
>NZ_JBFTRT010000760.1:0-2904 GCF_056399685.1 Pedobacter sp. 01N416 | reverse complement strand
CATATACATATTGCAATGTGCTAAAATCTGTAAATAAATTTAATTCTCCTGATAAGAAATTATCATTGGTGGCTACGTTGGCCTTGCTGATTTTTCCGACTAAAATTCCGGCTGGAAATGCTGCATAACCCGAGGTTACAACCGTATCGCCCACATACATTTTAATATGGTTGGGCACCTCTTTAACAAACGCTTTTTTAATATCGAAATTTCCATCTCCCCAAACTAATGACCCAAGCGCATTGTTCTTTTTCAGGGTTACACTAATTTTAGTGTCTTTATGCAATAGCGATTGTATGGTGGCCAGATGGGCCGAAACATCACGGATAAAGCCGACCACTCCGCGTTGAGGCGCAATAACGGCCATACCACTTTTAATGCCGTCAACAGTGCCTTTATTAATCGTCATTACATTGTTGCGTAAAGTGATCGAATTTTTAACCACTTTGGCAGCCAAATAAGTGTATTGCTGATTGGTAACCGTATCTACCACTTTAACATCCTTTGTCGTATCTACCGTAGTTAATCCTAGTAACTGGCTTTTAAGCTTGGCATTTTCGGCCGCAAGGCTATCGTTAACCATACCCAGATTTAAATATCGTTTAAAAACATTTAATCTTTCGTATGCGGTACCTACTACCTCATTGCTTGAGTTTAAAGTTACGCTACGCTGATAGGAGTTGTTTTTCACCGTTAGATAAATCCCTACGATAAAAAAAATGATAAATAAGAAAAATGCGTTGTATCTGCTGATGAAAATCCAAAGGTTACGCATTGCTCATGAGATATGAGATGTAAGATATGAGATATGAGTTTGGATAATTAGTCTCAAATCTCACATCTCATATCTCAAATCAAGGTTATTGCATTAAGAATTTATATCCGCCAATGTTTTTAAGGGCGATGCCGGTTCCACGAACTACTGCACGAAGCGGATCTTCTGCAACGTGAACAGGTAATTTGGTTTTAGCAGCTACACGTTTATCTAAACCTCTTAACAATGCACCACCACCGGTTAAATAAATACCAGTTTGGTAAATATCTGCCGAAAGCTCTGGAGGCGTAATCTCTAAAGCTTTTAAAATTGCTTCTTCAATTTTAGAGATCGATTTATCTAAACAGTGGGCAATTTCGGTATAAGAAACAGTGATCTGTTTTGGTACACCAGTCATTAAATCGCGACCTTGAACTGCGAAATCAGCAGGAGCATCCTGTAATTCAGGTAAAGCTGCACCAACTTCAATTTTAATTTTCTCAGCGGTACGGTCACCAATCATAATGTTGTGTTGGCGACGGATGTAATTTACAATATCAGAGTCGAAGTTATCTCCCGCAACGCGGATTGATTGATCGCACACAATACCTGATAAAGCGATAACCGCAATTTCTGTAGTACCGCCACCTATATCGATAATCATGTTACCCATTGGCTCTTCTACATCAATCCCGATACCTACGGCAGCTGCCATTGGCTCATGAATTAAGTATACCTCTTTTGCACCGGCAATTTCAGCTGAATCGCGTACTGCACGTTTTTCTACTTCAGTAATACCGGATGGAATACAGATTACCATACGTAAAGATGGGAACATCCATCCTTTACCGCCATTAAGCATGCGGATCATGCCTTTAATCATCAATCTATACTATTCCTAATGTAAAAATAGCTTTTTTATTGTTTTAAGTTTTATTTTCTTCAGTTATTAAATTGTTTTTAAGGCAATTAAAATGTTCAGAAAATAAAGAGCTAAAAGAACAAAGCTAAAAGACTAAAGTTTTAAGCCATTAAGCTTTATAAGAATCTTCACTTTAAGCTTTAGTCTTTCGGCTTTAAGCTTGATTAGTGTTTAAAGTGTCTTACCCCAGTGGTTACCATTGCAATGCCTTTTTCGTTTGCTTTAGCAACAGAATCAGCATCTTTAATCGATCCACCTGGTTGTAGCACAGCTGTAATTCCGGCTTCGGCAGCAATTTCAACACAATCAGGGAAAGGAAAGAAAGCATCAGAAGCCATAGCAGCACCTTTAACGCTGAATCCGAAAGCCGCTGCTTTTTCAATCGCTTGTCTTAAGGCGTCAACACGCGAAGTTTGACCAACGCCGCTTGCAATTAAAACATCATCCTTAACCAAAACAATGGTGTTCGATTTAGTATGTTTTACAATTTTGTTGGCAAAGAATAAATCTTTTAACTCTTGTGCAGTTGGTGCTTTATCGGTTACGGTTGTCATTTGTTCAGGACCTTCGATAATTAAATCTTTATCCTGCTCAATTACACCGTTTAATAAGGTTTTAAATTGTTTTTTGCTCAACTCAACCTCGTTACGTTGTAAAATAACGCGGTTTTTCTTTTTGCTGAATAACTCAATTGCTTCTGCTTGGTAAGAAGGTGCTATTAATACTTCAAAGAAAAGATTGTTGATTTCTTGAGCCGTTTCTAAATCTACCGCAACATTGGTAATCAATACACCACCAAAAGCAGAAACCGGATCGCAGGCCAATGCATCAATCCAGGCTTGTTTAACAGTAGGGCGGGAAGCAATACCACAAGCGTTTGTATGTTTTAAGATTGCAAAAGTTGGATCTTCAAATTCGTCGATCAATGCAACAGCTGCATCTACATCTACCAGATTGTTATAAGAAAGTTCTTTACCATTCAATTTGGTAAACATGGCGTCTAAATCGCCATAGAATACACCACCTTGATGAGGGTTTTCGCCATAACGCAAAGTTTTAGCTTCTGTTACGCTTTGTTTGAAAACATCAAGAGGCTCTTCTGTATTGAAATAATTAAAAATTGCAGTATCGTAGTGTGAAGAAGTGTGGAAAGCTGTTTTAGCGAACGATTTACGTTGTGCTAAAGTAGTTTCACCATTTTGGGCTTCTAATTGGGCTTGTAAAGTAG
>NZ_JBFTRT010000759.1:0-3424 GCF_056399685.1 Pedobacter sp. 01N416 | reverse complement strand
GCTTAAAAGTTAGCGATCTGAACAAGTTTAATGCAATATTAGAGTCGATAGATGCCAAAGGAATCGCCAATACGAATATTGAAAGCTACGATTATTCTAAAATTGAAACCTTAAAAAAAGAGCTTAAAATTAAAGCTTTATTGGCAGCAAAAGAGAAAGCAGCTTATATGGTTGAGGCTTTAGGCGATAAATTAGGTGGTGTAATTGAGATACAAGATGGTGGAGACAATGTAATACAACCTGTTTATAGAAATTACGCGATGAAAGCTGAAATGGCTGATGCCGCTGGCGCTCCTGAAATTGATTTTAAAAAAATTAAGCTGAATTTCACAGTAAACGCCATTTTCGAGATCAAATAAGACTTTTAACCGTTAAATCAATGCTTTTTAAAACCTACCAGAACATTTTGGTAGGTTTTTTGTTACGTAGAGGTCGAACACTAAAAAATTAGATATTATGAAAAAATTCATCTACACGTTAGCCTTGGTTTTCTCTCTAGGCATTAGTTTTAATTCAGCTCAGGCAGCTGATAAACCTGCGAAAAACCCAACAGAATTAACTGCAGAACAAGCAGTGAAACTGGAAAGAATTAAAACCCGTGTTGAAGAGATCAGAGACATGGATAAATCGAACTTAACAAGAGCAGAACGTAAAGCTTTACGTAGCGAGTTAAGAGAATTAAAAGGTCAGGCCCGCGCAGTTTCTGGAGGTGTTTATCTTTCAGTTGGTGCAATCATTATCATCATTTTATTGTTGATCTTGATTTTATAATCAATACAGCATTACATCTATCTATATAAAAACAAAAAGCTTTGCATTACTGCAAAGCTTTTTTTATGCTCGTCTTGTGAAGTTTACTCAGTCTTGCGCGAAAGAGAACTTCGCAAGTCTCCGCGGCGGCCTAAGCAAAACTAACGAAGTTCACTGCGCACAAGCCCATTGAAACTTCATTAGTTTCCCTGACTAATCAATAATATCAAAACCGGTATATTTCACTAAAGCCTCCGGAATTTTAATTCCGTTTTCGGTTTGGTAGTTTTCTAAAATAGATGCCACAATACGTGGTAAAGCCAATGCGCTTCCGTTTAATGAGTGAGCCAGTTGTGCCTTTCCTTCTTTTCCTTTAAAGCGTAATTTTAAACGGTTACTTTGATAAGTTTCGAAATTTGATACAGAAGAAACTTCTAACCAGCGCTCCTGGGCGGCACTCCAAACCTCCATATCATAAGTCATGGCAGAAGTAAAGCCCATATCGCCACCGCATAAACGCAATACGCGGTAATGTAATCCCAGCTCCTTTAATAAAGACTGAACATATTGGCTCATATCTTCTAAGGTTTCGTAAGATTTATCAGGATGTGTAATCTGAACTACTTCAACCTTATCAAACTGATGTAAACGGTTTAAACCACGTACATGTGCACCATATGAGCCCGCTTCTCTACGGAAACAAGGCGTATAAGCGGTATTTTTAATTGGAAGATCTTCTTCCTTAACAATTACATCACGGTATAAATTGGTTACCGGAACTTCGGCTGTTGGAATTAAATATAAATCATCAACAGTTGAATGATACATCTGTCCTTCTTTATCCGGCAACTGTCCCGTACCAAAACCCGAGGCCGCATTAACCAAATGAGGTACCTGCATTTCTTTATAACCGGCTTCAGTAGCATGATCTAAAAAGAAATTAATCAAAGCACGTTGTAACTTTGCAATGCTGGGCAGCTTCCAGCTCATTTAACTTTTCAGTTAGCGCCTTAATATTTTCTTTTTTTTCAGTTGCTACAGCTGATAATGCTGCTGCTTCCTCACTTTTACCTTGTCTAAATAATTCACCAACTTGTTTTGAAGTAGAATTTACAAATGCAAGTTCGTTATCTAGTGAGACTTGTGTAGAACGGCGGTCTTCATCAATTTTAATGATTTCATCTACCAGTTCTGGTTGTTTAAAATTACGGATACTTAAACGTTCTAAAACTTTCTCTCTATTTTCGCGGATATAGTTAACTTGCAGCATTATTTAATTTTTTAAGCAAAGATAGCAAGAGTTTGGAGTTTGGGGTAAGGAGTTTGGAAAAAACTGTAAACCGTTAACTGTAAACTGCAAACTGAAATATGGATGGCAAACTATTTCTCGTACCAACGCCCATAGGCAATTTGGAGGATATGACCTTTAGGGCAATCCGTATATTAAAAGAATGTGATTTAATCCTGGCGGAAGATACCCGCACGAGTGCCCCGATGCTTAAACACTTTGGCATCGATAAAAGGGTCTTTTCTCACCACCAGCATAATGAACATAAGGCCACTTCAGAAATTATTAAGTTTTTAAATGAAGGGCAGAAAATTGCCTTAATATCAGATGCCGGAACGCCTGCCATTTCCGATCCGGGTTTTTTCCTGGTTCGCGAGGCCATTAAAAATGACATTGCAGTAGAGTGTTTACCTGGCGCAACAGCTTTTGTGCCCGCTTTGGTTAACTCAGGCCTACCTGCAGATGCATTTTGTTTTGAAGGTTTTTTGCCGGTTAAAAAAGGCAGACAAACAAAGTTCAAAAAATTGGCAGAAGAAGACCGCACCATTATACTTTATGAAAGCCCACACCGTTTATTAAAAACTTTAGAGGAATTTGCACAGTATTTGGGTGCCGATAGGCAAGCTTCGGTAAGTAGAGAACTCACCAAGATGTTCGAAGAAACTGTTCGTGGAACTTTAGTGGAAATAAAATCACATTTTGAAAACAATACTTTAAAAGGAGAATTTGTAATTTGCATAGCGGGGAAACCCAATATTAAAAGCAAAAACAAATATGAAGATGCAGAAGAATAGCATCAAAAACGGAACCAACACAACAATTTAAAAATATTATGATTAGCATAGATAGATTTCTGAGTGACGAACAAGACCCAAAAGCGGTTGAAAAAGTTATTGGAAAATTAAACGACCTTTTAACTACGGGCGAAGAACTTTTATATTTAGCTGTACAGAAAAAACCAGCGGTAAACTTGTTACCAGATAGTATTGCAATTTCGAACAAGCGTATTTTTTATTGCGAGCCAGGTAATTTAGGCTTAACCATGAACTTTAAAGATATTTCATGGAAAAGCATTAAAGAGGTTTCGTTTAAGGAAGAGTTTTTTGGTTCTAAATTTATCTGTGTACCACAACATGGCGAAAACATCGTAACCGAATTTATTCCAAAAGTACAGGCGCGTAAATTACATCAGGCTGCGAACCAGCAATTGGATGAGTATAAGGAAATGCTCCGTCAGCAAAAACTGGAAGAAAACCGTGCAACTGCCTCTCCCATCAATCTAAATGCTCAGCCTCTTGCCGAAATCCCTGCTTACGAACCAACTCCTGAGCCAGTACAACCCGTTATTCAGATCGCTGAAGTTGTAGAAGAGCCAGAAGATGAAAC
>NZ_JBFTRT010000758.1:0-3349 GCF_056399685.1 Pedobacter sp. 01N416 | reverse complement strand
ATCATCTACAGCATTTAAAGTTTGCTTATTATCTGAAAGGTATTGTCTCAACTCAGGAGCTGAAAGCATATCATATTTTTTAGAAACTTTCTCTACGGCAGCATAACCGCTATAATTTAGGCGAGATTGGCCGCTTTTAGAACGTTTTGTGGTTACAATGATTACACCGTTTGCGGCTCTTGAACCATAAATGGCAGTTGAAGATGCATCTTTTAAAATGTCGATATTTTCTATGTCGGCCGGAGCCAATAAATCAATTGAAGCGCCAGGAACACCGTCGATAACGTAAAATGGCTCTTGTGCAGCACCTTCTCGTAAAGTGGACGGACCACGTAAAATAGTAGAAGGTTTAGCATTCGGATCGCCACTTTTAGTAACATTCAGACCTGCAACTTTACCTTGTAAAAGTTGTGCTGGGTTAACCAAAACACCTTGATTAAATTCTTCTGATTTTACAGAAGTTACCGCACCTGTTAAATCTTTTTTGTTAGCGGTACCATAGCCAATAACCACAACATCTTTCAGGGTTTGATTATCCGAAACAAGGATTACATTTATTTTAGCCTGGTTATTAACCGGAAATTCTTTGGTTAAACTTCCAAGTAAAGAAAATGTTAGTACATCAGATGGTTTTGCCTGAATGGTATAAACGCCATTAGTATCAGTTGATGTTCCTAAATTGCTGCCTTTTATTTTAACTGTTACGCCTGGTAATGGCTGGTTGGTTTCATCAACAACTTTACCCGTTATTGTTTTGCCGCCTTGAGCATGGGCATTTAATGAAAAGAAAAGGAGGATTGCAACAAGATATTGCCATTTGCCAATTAAAGACAAGTAGGTCTTTTTGTAGTTTTGTTTCATGAATGATTGGTTATGATTGTTTGGATCATTCACAGAAACAAACGATTGTTCTTGCCCTGTGAATTTCCCACAAAGATGCCTTAACCCGATTAGGGATTTTGTCAATTAGAATTAAGAAATTATTAAGAATTGTAAGGATAATTGAAAATAATGTTAAGGATTTTCAATTGATAGGTTCAGAATAAGGATTGAATTTAACACGATGATGTAAAGATGAAGTGGGCCACATGTTATTGATTGAAAAATGGTGATTTTTTTTCTGAATTATATTGTTCTTTGTTGTTTGTGCTATATTTGTGGTTTTTTTTAAGGCTCTTTCGTTAAAGCATAAAAAAAATACATTTTCCAGCCTTTTCAGTTCAAAAAAAAGAGGAAGACTTTTCAGCTCCCTCTTTTTTTATCTGATCTATACTTTTTTATTTGATCTGTATTTGGTTTATTTATAAAGGTAATTCATTGCAATTACATCATTTGCATTAAATGTACGATCGCCCCCGTTAGAGCAAGCCAGCATAAATGATTCTGCATCTGCTTTTGATGGTGTGCCTGGGATTTGTATCGCGCCAACTCCTGCTGTTCCTTCGTTAGAACGTCTTCCTCCACAGCTATATGCTCTGTTCATATAGTCTGTATGACGGAATCCTATACAATGTCCAACTTCATGTTGCAAAACTGAGGCTACATATAATAAATTAGGATTAGTTCCGTAGGCATTAACATTCGTATTAGGTAACCGTTATCAACTTTACGTGCATTTTCGACGCTAAATCCTAAGCTTTTTATTTGTTGTAAAGTACTTGCTGATATTTCGGCTTTGTTGTCAGTTTCTTCAGAAGTTTTGTTTTTCTTACAAGAAGATATGCAGAAAAATAAAGCGCATACCATGGTTAGTGATAAAAATTTGGTGTTTTTCATGTTTAAGTTAGTTTAGGTTAATATTTAATGATCAGATGAATCTAATATATAAACAAATTCTATGTAATCAAATAGTTACAATATTTTTCTGAACATTTATGTTTTACTACTACAAAGCGGCTTGCTTTAAGCCTTCACTTAACATCCAATACCATTTGTACCGTCACTTATTTAAAAACTAACACCCACCTGTAAACCCGTGGATAGTGATGCTGGTAAATTGTTGCCGAATCTCACAGGGAAAGGCAATGCAAGATACAGGCTCACATCTTTTCCTTTTTTTACAACCTGGTTCAAAACCGGTGTAAAGCCATAACGGCCATTGGTTTCAAATGCTGCACGACCTATAAAAGTAAAGCCATGTTTGAACCTGAACATTGCCCCCGGATGAAATAATACTGAACTTACCTTAGAAATATTATGTTCGGTACGGATACTCGGGGCAATCTCGAAACTGACCCCGAATTTATCACTCTTTAAAATGTTTATTCCAAATGGAAATGCAAGCGTGTATACATCCGAAAAGTTATCATGAAATCCATTTTTATCCCAGGAACCGATGGGGTGAAGCAAGCTGAAATAACCGGTTATCTTTGGATAAGCCTGGTTTTGACCCGTTTGTTGCGCTTTTGTTGATAAATTTAGTAACGTAGTGAAAACAAGTAGAAATATACTGTGCTTAATTGGCGGTTTTGTAGAAATTTTATACATAATGAGAAGTTAGAAGAATTTAATGAGTAGTCCTATCGCAGCCGCTACACCAATGATGTAGGGTTCTTGTAATTTTTTGATGTAGATAAGTGAAAGTATAGCTGCTACTGCGATCAATGCTGTTGGAATGTCTTTTATAGAACGCATACCGATCACAATTACTGAACCAACGAGTGCACCAATCACAGCGGCAGTAATTCCTTCAACGAATGTTTTAACGCTATTATTTTTTGCAACCTTTTTGAAAGAGGGTGCTAAAGCTACTGTGAAAATGTAGCAGGGCAGAAAAGTAGCTAACGCCGCAACACAGGCCCCTGGAAACCCTGCGACAAGATAACCGATAAATCCTACTGTAATTACTACGGGCCCAGGCGTGATCATGGCAACTGCCACCGAGTCTACGAACTGAGCCTCCGTTAACCAACCAAATTCCTTTACTACGCCACCATGCAGGAAAGGTACAATGGCCAGTCCGCTACCAAATACAAATGTTCCTGCCTTAACGAAAAACCAGCCAATATCTTGTAAGGTCTTGCTTTCATAGTGCCAAAAACCAGTACTGAACAATATTCCTGCGTGGAGAGTTGAAGGCTTTTTAATCCATTGTGGTGGGGCCTTAATGAGCATATACAGGATGCCGCAAGCTAGAAAAAGTAAGATTTGCTCTTTTTCGGTAACCACGGTGATCACGATTCCAATGATATAGAACACCCATAAAAGCCATTTGGATTTGATGGCAGCAAGTTCCAGTTTGCTGATTGATTTAATGGTAAGTTTATAAGCACTCATGGTAATGATACCGATTACGGCGGCGCCTACACCATAAAATACTGCTTGCATCCATGCCAGCCCACCATATTGC
>NZ_JBFTRT010000757.1:0-1949 GCF_056399685.1 Pedobacter sp. 01N416 | reverse complement strand
GCTCAAAACTACCATGCTGTTTGTACTCGTGATCTGTGCATGCCAAAAAGAACCGTTCAACAATGACAATGTGACGAACGAAGTAAGCAATACCTCCATTTCCCTGGATGAGGCCAAAAACTTTATGGCGCAGGTTGACAGAGACAGCAGTAAGGCCATGGCGAAAATCAGGGTTGACTGGAAACTTGCCCAAAGCGTCGCTATAAGGAACGGGAACAAGTGGATCATTTTACTGGAGGGACAACCCACCTATCAAAACTATAAACAGGGATATCGGCAACTGGTGATACTGAGGGACCCTGTAAGCAAAAAGATCGGGGCAAAAATACTGGAGATTATTCCAGATGCCATCTACCTGCAGAGAAACCGGATAACAAGGGCAGCGGATTTCACAGGAAGGGTATTTGTATACAACCTCAACTACAAACTAATGGGGGGTAGACTCTACAGCAAGGGGAAGCCAGTCGGATTGATCAAACAGTTTTCCAAGCAGGAAGAGCTAGACCAGGCCAACAAAATGTTAAAGGAGGTGAATCCCTATCGTGGAATACAAGGGAAGATCATGAAGATGATGGCTATAGAAACCTGCGCCTGGGTGCAAGACTGGTATATTGACGGCGCAGGTGATTTCACCGTCCATTCTACCCAAATCTGCTCAACCACTTACTTTGACGACGGCGGAGGTGCTGGCGGTGGCGGAGGATATTACGATGGCCTTGTAGACGGCTCTTCGGGATCATCAGGTGGTAGCGGAGGAAACACCGGCACATCATCGCCCCCTGCCCCATCGAACCTTCCGGGAGAGGACAAAAACCCTGTCAATCCCAAAGAGATGATGGAATGCTTCTCAAAGATTCCAAGTACAAATGCAGCATTTGTAGTAAGGGTATATGTTGTTGAACCGCAGCCTGGAACCTCTTTTAATGTCGGCGCCAACAGTTTCGGCCATGTGGCTATTTCTTTGAGCAAAACAAGTGGAGCCACAACCATCACACAAACTGTCGGATTTTACCCTACTGGCTCTGGACTGGATAAACTATCCTCTAAATCGCAAATTCTTGACAACGGCTTTGATGCCTATAATATATCGTCAACTTATTATGTCACAGGGGAAAGTTTTCAGAAAGTAATAGATTATATAAGCAACCCGCCAAAAAACTATCATTTCTCGGATTACAATTGCTCAACATTCGTCTACGGAGCAGGTCAGGCCGGAGGTATTCCAATCCCAGACCCAACCACGCAAATTGGATTGGGCGGACCTGGTGGAGCTGGTTTTGCCAAAACGCCAGCAGGAATGGCAAGCGCTTTGCGGGAACAAAAAGCTAGTAATCACAATTTAGATATTAACGAAGCTGGAGGTAAAATACCGGAAAGCAATGGACCATGTAAAATTCAATAAGATGAAAAGAAAATACAAAGTGACAATTTTGATTATTGTAAGCGCAATTGTGATCAGTAACTTACCACCTATAGCATATTTTCTTCAAGAAGAATATCACTATCGGAATAAAGATGCGAGCTTTCAGTTTTATGAGCAGGGAGGTCCAACCCAAGATTTCGAAGTTGCTAAAGCTCGCTTCGAAAGTTTTAAGAACAAGAATCCCCAAAATAAAAGTGATATTTTATACCGAACATTCACCTTAAAACCCTGGAGGTTCTGGGAATGGTGGCAGATGATTGCGCATTCCGAAAGGTTTAGGTTACCACTATATCCATCGTCATAAATGAAGCAAAATACTGCAAACAAATTTATATCTCATGGCTTTTCCACAATTCTATTCATTTCTCAAATACCACGGAATTGCGTCAGACTAGGAGTCTATTTAGTATTATATTTATCTAAGACTTCACCCGTTTTTGGATTAATAATTATTGCTGTATCACACCAGTTAAACAGTACTATTTGATCCATATCATTTTTTCGCACATTAAGGTAAGGGCAATCT
>NZ_JBFTRT010000756.1:0-3939 GCF_056399685.1 Pedobacter sp. 01N416 | reverse complement strand
GCCTATAACATTAAGGCCAGTTTCTTAAATCGGATCAATGTTTCGGGATTAAGGCTTTATGCGAGTGCATTTAACTTGTTCACCATTTCTAAAGTAAAAGATTACGATCCTGAAGGAACCAGTGGTAGTGGGCAGTTTTATCCACAGCAACGCATTATTAATTTGGGCGCCAATATTAAATTTTAAACATCATGAAGAACAAATCAATATATATATCACTTTTAGGCCTGTCTCTTATCTCAACGAGTATTGTAGGCTGTAAAAAAGATTTTTTAAATGTAGAACCAACAGATCGGATCTCTACATCTGCTATAGAAACAGATACAGCTGTTTTTGAAGCCTATGTAACCAACCGTTATATCGCCAGTAGATTGCAGGATAAGGAGGGCGACGGTTCTTCACCGGGTTTTGGCAGAGGTTTTGAATATAGCATGTGGAGCTCATTTACCGATGAATCTATTTATAATAATGATGATGCCACCTGGTTGATCCAAAGAGGACAACTGGCACCTGAAAATTTAGGCAGTGCTGGTGTATATTGGGGAAGGAGCTACAAAAGCATCAGAGAATGTAATTATGCACTCGAAGTGCTTGGTAAAATTGGAATGAGTGCAGCACATAAAAAACAGTTAGTGGCCGAACTTAAATTTGTTAGGGCTTTCCGTTATCAGGATCTGATCCGGAATTATGGTGGCGTAGTTTTGATGGGCGATAAGGTAACGAACCTGACCGATAATCTGCAGGATCCGGCATTGTTTCAGCGCGCCTCGATTAAAGAATCTATAGATTATGTAACGGCACAGCTAGACCAGGCTGCAGCAGATTTACCTTTGGATAATAGTAGTAGCTGGATGGTAGGAAGGGCAACAAAAGGCGCAGCACTTGCGCTAAAATCCCGTTTACTTTTATATGCTGCTAGTCCGTTGTATAATGCTGGTACCTGGCAGGCAGCTGTTACGGCAGCTCAGGCAGTTATTTCTTTAAATAAATATGGAATTTACACGGGCGGTTATGGAAATTTATTCTTAACCGACCAAAGCAATGAAATTATTTTCGCGAGGTTGTTTACAAAAAATGCAAACCATACCCATTTAGAAATTGCCAACGGACCGAACGGTTATGGCGGCTGGGCTGGTAATACACCTTTGCAAAACCTGGTAGATGATTATGAAATGGCCAACGGCAAAGCCATTACCGATCCTACATCTGGTTACGATAACAACGAACCATATAAAGGTCGTGATCCTCGTTTTGCAGCCACTATTTTATACAATGGTGCAGCTTATCGTGAGCGTAATGTAGAAACCTTTATCCCGGGAGGAAAAGATAGTAAAGATGGAAATGATAACTGGAATACAACCAAAACAGGTTATTACCTTAAAAAATTCATGAATGATGCTTATCCATTGCAAAATCCTTGGGGTAATGCAGGGTTTCAGCCTTGGATTTATTTTAGATATGCAGAAATTTTGCTTAATTATGCAGAAGCTGCAAACGAAGCTTATGGCCCTGATGCCGTTCCTTCCGGATCAACAATGTCGGCACATTATTGGTTACCAATACCTAGGGCCGAAATTTTAGCTTCAGGTGGTAAATTGCAGCAAAACACTGGTTATTAAAAAACAATTTAACCATCAATGATAAAGTATTATAAACAAATCGGCTACTTTCTTACTTGCATTTCTTTGTTTTGCTATGGTAATGCTGCGGCCCAGCAAACTGTAAAGATTGAAATTCACCCATTGGTTCAATTTCAAACAATAGAAGGTTTCGGGGCATCTGATGCATGGACTTGTCAATTTGCCGGATTATGGCCTGCAGAGAAAAAGGATAAGATGGCCGATTTGCTTTTTAGTACCCAAATTGCAAAAACGGGTCAGCCCCTTGGTATTGGCCTTAATATGTGGCGTTTCAGTATTGGTGGTGGCAGTGCCGCCCAAGGTAAGGCAAGCGATATTGGCGACGAATGGCGTCGCCAATACGCTTTTCTGCAACCAGATGGCAGTTATGATTGGAACGCGATGCCAGGGCAAACCTGGTTTTTAAAGGCCGCTAAAACCCGTGGCGTAAAACAGTTTATCGGCTTTGTAAACAGTCCGCATGTGCTTTTTACCAAAAACGGAAAAGCTTATTCTACTGATGGTAACTGCAACCTGAATTTTGATAAACTTCCCGATTTTTCAGCCGATATGGTAGCCACAATTAAAGGGTTGAAAAAAAATACAGGGATCGAATTGGATTACCTTAGTCCGGCAAATGAGCCACAGTGGAAATGGAATGAGCACAATCAGGAAGGTTGTCCTTATAACAATACTGAACTTGCTCAGCTTTATAAAGGCGTAAATGATGCGTTTGCGAAAAATCAGATCAAAACCAAAATACAGATAGGAGAGGCCGGCCAGCTCGATTATTTATACGATAATGGAAACACCGCAAAGGGAAATCAGGTATATCAGTTCTTTAATGCTTCATCTCCGAATTATGTTGGCAACTTATCCAATATTGATCAATCTATTTCTGCTCATAGCTATTTTACAACAAGTCCTGAACAAAAATTTATTAATATCCGTAAAAAAACAGCTGAAGCAGTAGCTCAGATAAAAGGTTTAAGGTATTGGATGTCTGAATATTGTGTTCTTGGTGATGATGTGCTAAAGGGTGAAAAGCGTGATTTGGGTATGGTAACCGCACTGTTTATTGCAAAGCTCATCCATCATGATTTAGTGATATCCAATGCTACATCATGGCAGTGGTGGTTGGCCGTATCGGCTGGCGATTATAAAGATGGGCTGGTATATATTGATAAAAATAAAACAGACGGGCAGGTTTATGATAGTAAAATGTTATGGGCTTTAGGCAATTATAGCCGTTTTATTAAAGCTGGTAGTAAACGTGTTGGGGTTAGTATAACAAACGGAAAAGAAAAACAGATTTACATATCAGCATATCTGGATAATAGCAATCTGGTTACTGTAGCGGTTAATACTAGTGAACAAGATATCGACCTGGATATGGAAATAAAAGGAAGTAAACCAAATGTGGTGCAAACCTATGTTACATCTGCAGAATATAATTTATCACCATATAAGCAATATAAAACAGAGAAGCCTGGCGCGATAGAATGAAAATGGCTAAAGCGATGGGCTTAAACACCATTGGTACCTATGTATTTTGGAATGTACATGAACCACAGAAAGATAAATTCGATTTCTCGGGCAATAATGATATTGCCGAATTTGTACGTATTGCAAAAGAAGAAGGATTATGGGTATTGCTTCGCCCTAGTCCGTATGTATGTGCCGAATGGGAATTTGGTGGTTATCCATTTTGGTTGCAGAACATTAAAGGTTTACAGGTAAGGAGTAAAGAAGCACAATATTTAAAAGAATATAAAGAATACCTTACAGAGATTGGTAAACGGTTAGCGCCATTGCAAATTAACCATGGTGGCAACATCTTAATGGTACAGGTAGAAAACGAGTATGGCTCTTACGGAAATGACAAGGAATATCTGAAGATCAATGCTCAGCTCTTTAAAGATGCTGGTTTTGACGGCGTGCTTTCTACCTGCGATCCTGTTCCTGCATTAGAAGGTGGTCATTTAGCGGGTTTGCTTCCAGGCGTAAATGGCATCGATAGTCCTGCGCAGATCAGAACGCTGATCAATAAATATAACAATGGTGCCGGACCTTACTTTGTGCCAGAATGGTATCCGGCCTGGTTCGATTGGTGGGGTACAAAACATCATCAGGTAGATCCAAAAACGTATGCCAATAAATTAGATACTGTACTTAAAGGAGGGATTTCTATTAACATGTATATGTTTCATGGCGGTACAACCAGAGCTTTTATGAATGGGGCAAATTATAACGATTCTACAGCTTACGAACCGCAGATTAGTAGTTATGATTATGATGCACCTTTAGATGAGGCAGGTAA
>NZ_JBFTRT010000755.1:0-1954 GCF_056399685.1 Pedobacter sp. 01N416 | reverse complement strand
CTGTTCCTGTGTTATCATCAGTGTAAGAAATGCCTGGGTTACTCCGCTGGATAATGGTTACTTCTACATTTCCTTTTACAGAAATTCTTTTAAAAGCTGATATTTTTAAAATTGCATCTGGCTCTTTTTCTGTTGCAGAAACGCTTGTCGTAAATAGAGCTGATGATAGAACGATTGCTGTTAATGAAGTGGCGATTAAGGTTTTGATTGAGGTTTTCATAATATTTTTATTTAATAATTAAATGTTAATTAATTGTTATTTAAATGTTTAAGTCTTTTTGTTATAGTTTTGATGATAAGACGCAGTGAAATGAAAAACGTTGCAGGCAATGTTGCGTTTTTATACAATCGATAGTTAATACTCGACGAACAGGCATTAATTCAAGACGAAAACTTGAAACTTTTACCAAGCATTTGTAAAATATTTTAAGATTTTTTATTGATCTAGTCTTTTTCTTTATATTTATTGAGAATTTTAGTCTGTTTATTTATGAAGAAAAAGGTTGTGCTTGTTCAGGATAATAAAGATATCCTTGATATAATGGACCATGTACTGGAAGAGGAGGGATTTGATGTTACGGCATCATTAACAACTGAGCCTATAGATAAAATAGACCAAATTGAACCCGATGTCGTGATTGTGGATGATCACATTAAGGGAAAAAAGAGAGGATCACAGGTGATTAAAGAACTTAAATCTGACCCTGAAACAGAAGATGTATCGGCTGTGTTAACTTCAACGTCAAATAACTTACCTCAACAGGCAGAAGAATGCAAAGCTGATGATTATATCGAAAAACCGTTTGATATCGATCACTTGGTTGAAGTAGTGAAGAAAAACAGCTAGATTTTTATCGAAATGACGACCTTTCGGGAGTGAAATCTATAAGTTACATTATTTAGATTTAAGCCAATAGATTTCTCACTACGCTATCAATGATAGATTCTCTATTAGGGCAGTCGTCATTCCCGCGCAGGCCGGTCGCGTAGACACAATTCTATTCATCTTGCGTCATTCCCGTGAAAACGGGAATCCTAAAGCTTCAAATATTGCTCACTAACCTTTCTTGTTGCATTAAGATTGCCAGTCAAGCTGGCAATGACAGTCAATGCTAAGAATATTGCAAAAGATGTGCCCACAAGATAGGCGCAGGCACAATCTTAAAGCTTATTGTATTAAGATTCCGAATCAGGTTGTTAATGACGATTTATCGAAATGAATTTCTCTAGGCAGTTACATTAGGCTTAAACGTATCTGTTTTAACCGTTGCTTTTAATTCATGTAATATCGTATACAACCCAAAATTAGTCCGGTTAACGTAAATAAAATGTTTTACGCCACGAGCCTGTTTAAATTCTGGCATTTTAGAAATTTTTTCGCCATAGATATATAGTTGCTCAAAAAAATCAGGTTTACTAAAATCGAAAAATTTACTGGTATAGGGTTTGGCGAATAGACTGATCATCTCCCTATACGATTTATGGTAAAACTCAATCTGCTCAGGAGAATCGTCGGCATGGATCATCTCCAGTTTTCTAAATGCATCTATCGTTTTATTTTTATCATTAATTACATCAGTAGAAATTAAGGCGAAAAACGGGTAATAGAAATCATCAGGCATTTCTTTTATACATCCAAAATCAATTACTCCAAGGTTTTCATCCGGTGTAATCATAAAATTTCCAGGATGTGGATCCGCATGCACAGCCCTTAGCTCATGCTGTTGGAAATTATAGAAATCCCACAGCGCCTGTCCGATTTTATTACGTAATTCCTGAGAAGGATTTGTTTGTAAAAATTCTTTTAAATGCAAACCATCAATCCAGTCCATGGTAATGATCCGCTTTCCGGATAATTCTGGATAGTACTTTGGAAATACAACATGATCGAGGTTTTTACAGGCTTCTGAAAATTCGATAGAACGTTTAACTTCCAGTTCGTAATCTGTTTCTT
>NZ_JBFTRT010000754.1:0-1960 GCF_056399685.1 Pedobacter sp. 01N416 | reverse complement strand
GTACTAAATACCAAAGGCATTTATACCTTAATGATTACCCAGCTTTTGCCTAAAGGATTGGTAGGTATTTTGGTAGCCGCATTATTATCAGGATTAATGAGTCAAATTGCAGGTGCGTTAAATTCTATCGCTACATTAAGCAGTTATGATTTATACAAAAGATTTAAACCCGAAACCAGCGATAAAAAATTAGTTAGTGTAGGTCGCTGGTCGGCAGGCATTGCATTAGCCGTTTCAATAAGCCTCTTGCCATTATTAAATAGCTATCAAAGCCTTTTCGAAGGCATAAATGATGTAATCGCACATATTGCCCCTCCTATTACCTGTGTGTTCTTACTAGGGGTATTTTGGAAAAAAGCATCAGCTAAAGGGGCGCAATATACTTTGCTGCTCGGTTCTATTATTGGGGCGAGTGTTTTTGTGGTAAACAAATTATATGGTACAGAAACTATAATCGGCAAAATCCCCTTTATGATGATGGCATTTTACCTGTTCTGCATCTGTGTATTTATACAGGTTATATTTTCTTACATCTATCCTGTAAAACATACCGCCCAAAGCGAAGCCCTTTACTGGAATTCTATTTGGGAACCCCTTAAAAGTAAAGGCTGGAGCGGGATAGGCAACTACAAATTTCTGTCGGTGCTTTTATTGGTGATAATGGGTGTTTTATACGTCTACTTTAAATAAAATTGATATGAATATGAAAAGATTTCTCTTGTTCTTCGTTGCACTAATTACCTTTTTCAGTGTTAACGCGCAAACCAAAACAAATGCTTCAGTAATGAACGATTTTATGGATAAACGGTTTGGTATGTTTATTCATTGGGGACCAGTGAGTTTACGCGGCACCGAGATTGGCTGGAGCCGTGGCGATCAGGTTCCAACAGAAGATTACGACAATCTCTACAAAGAATTTAACCCTGTTCTATTTGATGCCGAAGCTATTGTAAAAACAGCAAAAGATGCCGGAATGAGATATCTGACCATTACAGCACGTCATCACGACGGATTTTGCTTATGGCCAACTGCATTTACTGATTTCAATATTACCAACACACCTTATAAAAAAGATATTGTTGGCGCATTAAACGAAGCCTGTAAAAAACAGGGAATTAAGTTCTGTATTTATTACTCGGTATTAGACTGGCATCATCCAGATTACCCGATCCACTCTCCAAAAAACCAAACGATTGATCCAAAATCAGACATGAACCGATATGTGTTGTATATGAAAAACCAGTTAAAGGAACTCATTACCAAATATGATCCTTATATGCTCTGGTTTGACGGACAATGGGAAAAACCCTGGACAGACGAAATGGGTAAAGATTTATATGCATATCTAAAACACCTAAAACCCGATATAATTATCAATAACCGCTTGGGAAAAGAATTTGCAGCAATGGAAAACAAAAACATTGATGCTTCTAAAATGATAGGCGATTACGACACGCCGGAACAGGTAGTAGGCAAATTAAATATGTTTACGCCATGGGAAAGCTGTTTTACTATCTGTAACCAATGGGCCTGGAAACCAAACGATAAAATGAAACCGCTAAAACAATGCCTCGAAATTATTTCGAAAACAGCAGGTGGTAATGGCAATCTTTTATTAAATGTAGGCCCTATGCCAGATGGTAGAATTGAAGCCCGCCAAATAGAACGCTTAAAAGAAATCGGCGATTGGTTAAAAACCAATGGCGAAGCCATTTATAGCACAAAAGGTGGCCCATACCAACCGAACAATGATTACGCAACGACCAGAAAAGGGAATAAAATTTACGTGCATGTATTAAACACCAATCTGGCCAAGTTGAGTTTAAAGGCTATCCCAGGTTTAAAAGTTAAAAAAGCATATCTGTTAAATAACCAAACCATTAATATGGAGCAAAAAGATGGCATTTCTTTACAACTTCCCGGCAACCAGGCCAACCAATCAGATTATATTGTTGTACTA
>NZ_JBFTRT010000753.1:0-3417 GCF_056399685.1 Pedobacter sp. 01N416 | reverse complement strand
CAGCACCGCTTCACCGATAGTTAAGATTGTTGATTCGCTGTCCAATAATGGTACCTATTCCGTAAACAATACCGTGGCATTGGGGCCAAACATCAAGGTAGAAATTAATGAAACACTCCCTAATAATTATCCTGATGGAAAATTAAGTTTTACCGAAACATTTAACGCTTACCTATACGAAAATGGCCGTAAGCTAACCATAACCGGAACCGATTTGACTGATAGATTGCGAATCGGCGATACTATGAGCTTAATCAAGCCTTCGGCAGCTTTAATCGATTTTCGGATACTAACCATCAGCTTTGCTGATAATAAAACAACCATTATTTCGGATATAGAACTAGATTTTTTAGTAGCACCCAAAGTTACCTATACCAAGTTATTTGCAATTAAAAACGTTACGCCAAAAACAATCGTAATCAGGGCTGGGATGGAAAAACTGGCCATTTCGGATATGGTTGCTTTTTTTAATAAGACATTCATTGATAGAGAAGGTATCCACTTGATTGAACATATCCTGTTAAGGCCAAAAAAACGCGATTTTGATAAACTATTAAACATTCATACCGATGTAGATTGTGTACAGTGCAAAATTGCCGATACCTATAGTTTTGTAATGACAGCCGTGTTGCCCTATTGGCCCGACCGTTTCCGCGATCGAAACTTTAGAACTTTTATTGAGAAAACATTGAGGGAAGAATGCCCCGCGCATGTTGTACTCAATGTGTGTTGGATAAATCCTTTGCAAATGGGGCAATTCGAAAAAGCGTATAAAAATTGGCTCATTCAAATCAATACCACAAGTACTGGCGATGCCGAAAGAGTTAAGGCACTTAAAAATTTTATAGAAATAATACAAGGTTTAAGGAGTGTTTATCCATCCGGAAAGTTGCACAGCTGCAACGAAAACGAAGTGCAGAAAAACCCACTCATTCTAAATCAAACTAACATTGGCATTTTTTAATTAATCTAGCTATGGAACTCATTAATAAAACAACGGTTTTTGAAGAAAACCAGGTACTTACGGCAGGTCAGCTTAATACCATGCAACAGTTCTTGTTTCAGGAAAGCAGATTAACCAGGATTAGATTGATTGGAAGAGGGATCGTTTGTGGCTTACATGCAACTTTTGGCGTAAATACCGTTCATATCTCAAAAGGGGTAGGCGTTACCTCCTGGGGCTTTCTGATTTCACTGGGCGAATGCGATTTAACACATTTTAAACCATATACTCCGCCAGATGGATTAGATTATAAATATTTTAATAAAGCTCCGCTTTTAGAATTGGTTACTGCAGAAAATGCAGCTGCGGTGGCGGCCACACCAATTAATGCGTCATTAATTTTAAGCGATTATGTGGTTGTGCTGTTTTTAGAATCAGCAGCAAGGGATCTTAAAAGCTGCTTGGGTAAAAGCTGCGATGATTTAGGTAAAGAAAATACGCCATGCATCTACATAGCGTTTGTTTACCCAATGAAGATGCCTTTCCAATGCATTTGATGTTGGGGACTAAGGCTTGTCCTCCCTCCATTTACCGTCAGGAATTTGAATATTCACCTTTATTTAATGAGTATAAAGACTGGAGCAAAAAACTGGTTTCGGTTTTTGGAAGAACCTTGACCATGTTAAACGGTTATTATGATTCCTTAACCGAAAAAGGCGAAAGGGGCATTTTAGCCACACCAAGCAAAGAAAAGTGGCAAAACATTGGCAAGCGGGCTTTCCCAATTTATTTCGATCCCAATATCGATGAATTTGAAAAGTACTGGAACGAATCTTTATGTCTTGGCTGCGATAATGGTAAACCGCTCAGTTATCACTATCAAATGCCTGCAAACCTGCAGCAGTATGGTATGAGCAAGTTAGAAGCACCACTACTGTATAATTTAACCGATACCAGCTTTTTTAGAATGGAAGGCCATTTAGCTATGCCAGAAGATACAGCCGTTTTGCAGTACAAAAAACTACAACGCCGGTTTAACCTGCCCTTTAAGGTCCGTTCTATTTTTATGGGCGAAGGAGGAACCGTGAAAACGATATGCCGCTATCCTGATCTCGATTCGCAATATTTGGTATGGCGCAATGTAATGTTATATTATCTCAATAACCTGATCAAATACAGTACCCTGGCTGAAAAAATGATAGCMCGGTTTGATGATGTAAAAGATGCAGCTAAAGATGCCGTGAGCGGTGTAAATGTTAAAAAAGAAGCTACAGCGCATACAAATGCAGCTGGAAAGGAAACTTTCAGTGATTCAGGCGTTAATACTGAGAAAAAATCTATATTCAGCAATATAAACACCGCTTTTATTAAAGCTGGTATGGTTAACGAACGCATCAACCAGGCCAATTATAGCAAAATAAATAATAGTAAAGGCAGACTGGAACAAACACCCGACGATCTGCAGCGTGAAGTATTGCACCTGGTTGCCCGTTTCAACGATAACATCGAGGAGTTAATTGCTACGCTTACTTTAGAATTTTCTGATTTTGATGAAAACCGTTTTAAAACAGTGTATACAGATTTAATTGTAACCTACGTAAGTGGGATGAAGCTCATGGTCAAAATCATTAATAACGATGGCAATGTAGAGCTAATGGCTTACCTCATGGCCGCCACCTTGTTACATAGAGGCTTAAATGTGTTGATGATCAGGCCTTATATCAATATAGGTACTTTAACTGATATTCGGTCGCAAAGGAATAAAAGCCTGTCTACCAATATCTCATTTTATGATTATATCCGCAAAGCAGGAGCTGTAGAACATTTGGCAGGCGTAAATAAAGGCAATACCCTGTTATTATTGTACCATACAGGCAAAGAAATCGAATACCAAACCATTGGAAAAGCGCCTGAGGCTTTGCCGGTAACGCATAAAGAAGCAGAGGTGGCGGAGCTTGTAACAGCCGAAAAGGCAATTAAAGCCAATTACGAATTAAAGTCTTCAGAAATAAGAGCTCGTATAAAAGAACGTGAAAATGAACTGACCCAAACTGAACTTCAGTTAAAAAAGACTTTAGAAAGTAGGAAGGCCGAAATAAATAAGCGTAAGGTCTTAACAGACGATGAAATCAAGAAAGAAGAATCTCTCTTAAAAACTGAGCTGGAAACAAAAACAAGAGAACTCAAGTCAACAGAAGGTGATGCCGTTAAAAGCGAAGCGATTGAAAAGGAATACAAAGAAAGAATAGTTTTACTACGGAAAAATACAGAATCGGATAAAACAAAAGAGATCAACGAACTAACGAAAAAAATAAAATCTGAATTGGCAGAAAAGCAGAAAAGTGGTGCTGAAGAAATAGAAAAAGCCAGGAAAGAAGAAACTGATGCACAGAAAGAGTACGAAACCCATTTAGCGGCGCTTCATGAAAAGCGTAAGGCGGTAGAAAAAGGAACAAAAGAGAAAGAGTTAGAAG
>NZ_JBFTRT010000752.1:0-1976 GCF_056399685.1 Pedobacter sp. 01N416 | reverse complement strand
GTTCTATTACGTGCAGGGTAAGTTCTTCAAGGCTCTTAAGTAGCTTTTTATTCATTTCGCCCAATGCTAAACCTTCTTTTTCGATAACTTCTGCCGAAGGGATTTCTGGTAAATGTTTATTCGTTTTGATATAAGCCTCCAGTTCGTTTAGTGTTCCAATTTTATAATCCTTTGCGAAAACATAATCTGGCCATCCGGTAGATTCCACTTTTACTTCCATTGCCCGTACCGTGCCGAAAACCGATAACTTTTCTTTTGGTGTAAGTGTGCCCATTCCGATATTACCTAACTCATCAATCACGATGTCGTCACCATAAAACCACTCTGGTCCTGTTTTTAATTTATCGAAAGATCTCCGGGTACCTATAATCATCTTACCTGCAGCGTTACCACTATAGGTATTTCCTGCAACCGTAATAATTCTTCCCTGCCCCCATGGGTTATCTCCACCGGCATTTGCCGGGATTACGAATTCGATCTGGGCGCCCATTGTAGCCGATCTTGCACCAGTTGTTGCTTCCACGATCAATCCGTTTCCATTGTATTGAAAATTGTTCCCTCCATTAATGGAGGCACCATTACTCTTAACATGCAAAATTCCCCGTGGTACAATTTCTCCAATCCCTACATTTCCTGTCTTATTTATTGTAAATATTTCCCGCTCAGGTGTTTCGCCTCCGAGCAGAGAAAAAAATCCTAATCTTTCATAAGGACTATTGATATCATTAAGTTCGATTTTAAAACGCCTCGAATTATCCGAAACATGGAAACCAATTCTGGGCCGCTGAGAATCTTCAGCCCCGATAGAAATACCAGAGTGATTATCGTAATTGTATGCTTTAACATCTCCACCTGCAACGGTTAACCTATAGGCAGGGTTTTGTGTACCAACGCCCAAACCAGCTGCAAAATAACCCTGGCCATCGGCCCGAACAGTAAAATTCGTTACTCCGCCGGCAACACCTTCATAAAAGACGTTGGCCTGACCATAAGGATTATCAGTAATTGCTTTAAAAATCCCACTAGGAAAACCATAGCTACTACCAGCCTGGTGTCCTGTAAAAAAATTCTGCCCCCCAGAAGTAGTGATGTAGATTTTACCATTGAGGTTGCCATTGGTTTCTGTTAAAACCCGTGACCATTCGGTGTTCGCCACATTATTGGTTTTTCTAAACCAAAGGTTCTGATCAAAAAAACTACCCGCAAACTGCATGGCGAAGTTATTGTTAACATTGCTATGCCTTACATCAAGTAAATGCCACCATCCACCTGCCCCGCTAGGAAAATTAACAGGGTTATAGGTCTCATAAAAACCGGAATTACCACCCATCTGGCCCGCATCGTCTTTAGGTTGGGTGCTCTGTGCCAATAGGAAAATTGGAATGGATAAAAAAAGTAAAAGTGTTAAAAATTTCATCATAATGTTGTTTGGTTCTAATGGCCCAAAGGAATTAAACGAGGTTAGTTATTCCTCCATGAACGTAATGAGCCAATCTAAAATCCTCATTTAAAACGGCAAAAAAAACCGTGATTGACGAAACCACGGTTTTTGATAGTTGAAAACCCTAAAGTAAATGACCAAATGTGCTGGTGTATTTATTAGGTTCATAGCATAGATGGACTGAATAGCGATGGTTTAAATATATGCTCCTTAAGTTTCTGATACTGTTAATTTAACTGAAAACTGTTAAGTGCCAACTGAAAACTTATCTTTCTTATATTAAAAAAAGGTATGTTGAAAAGGATCTGGAAACGAATCGTTCCGTGTTTTTCGGGTAGTGCAGCCCCGCCATTCGCTTCAATCTTTTTGTTGCCGTTATCCCTGAGATGATCGAAGGGGCAACAAAAAGGATTTCCGCTGTTGTCGGGTTTAGTTAGGAGAGTTTGGAGCTTTTGGGGTGGTTGAATAGCGATGGTTTAAATGTATGTCACTTAAGTTTCTGGTATGACTAAATAGCTAACCCCAAGCTGGTGCG
>NZ_JBFTRT010000751.1:0-3219 GCF_056399685.1 Pedobacter sp. 01N416 | reverse complement strand
GTATTGTGGGCAATGGATGGTACGATCACGCAGATGCAGAAATTAAATTCTGGAAACAATCTAATAAACTGGTGAATGCTGAAAAAATATGGGATCAGGCTAAAAAAGAAGATCCGAATTTTACCTGTGCCAATATGTTCTGGTGGTACAACATGTATTCAACAGCCGATTTTTCGGTAACACCACGTCCGAATTACCTTGCCGATGGTCGTAAATTACCCGACTGTTATTCACAACCTGCCGAATTACGCGACCATTTACAGGCTAAACTGGGGCAATTCCCTTTGTTTCAGTTCTGGGGACCTGGTGCAAATATTAAATCAACAAAATGGATTGCAGATGCTTCGATGGAAACTGAAAAGCTGCACAACCCTACGCTTACCTTAATTTATTTACCCCATTTAGACTATTGCCTGCAAAAGTTTGGCCCTGAGTTGGATGAAATTGGGACAGAACTGAAAGAAATCGATCAGGTGGTAGAAGAATTGGTGCGTTTTTACGAAAGTAGGGGTGCCCGCATCATTTTACTTTCCGAATATGGTATTGCGCCTGTAAATAAACCAATCCACCTTAACCGTTTGTTCAGGGAAAACGGTTTGATCCAGATCCGTGAAGAAAGAGGACTGGAATTGCTTGATCCCGGCGCTTCGAAAGCTTTTGTAGTGGCCGACCATCAGGTAGCACATGTATATATCAACGATAAAAGTGTAACCGAGCAGGTAAAAGCCCTATTGAAAAATGTACCTGATATTGAATTGGTACTCGATAAGGCAGAACAGGGGAAACACCACATTAATCACCAACGTTCTGGCGATCTGATTCTTACCGCAAAAGAAAACAGCTGGTTTACCTATTATTTCTGGCTGGATGACGCTAAAGCCCCCGATTATGCAAGGGTGGTTGATATCCATAAAAAACCAGGCTACGATCCTGTCGAAATGTTCATGACCTCTAAATTGAGGGCAGGATATAAACTTTTAAGAAAGAAAGCCGGCTTCCGTTATGTGATGGATGTAATTCCACTCGATGCTACACTGGTGAAAGGGTCGCATGGCAGCATTAATGTAGCTGATAAATTTAAACCTGTTCTGGTTACTTCAAAGGCGATGGATAAAACCCTATATGCACCGGATGTTTATCAGGTGATTTGGGATAGTTTAACCGTTTAAGTATTTTGCTTCTTAATTTCGTCATTGCGAACCGAAGAGGGACTTGTGTAGGAGTGAAGCACCTGCGAAGCAAGCTTGAATGYAGTTAAAACATTAAACTACAAACGAAAAATCTTTTTTGATAATAAATACACAATAGATTGCTTCGGCTCGCTCATATCCAGCCTCGCAATGACGCTATATTTGTTTCGGTCTGTGAGGCCACAGACCGAAGAGTTAGGATCTTAATGCTAAATACTGAGGCTTTAAGATTCCCGCCTGCGCGGGAATGACGTGTCTTGTTGAATTGAGGATAAATACTTTACAAGAGTGCCCTATCCAAGTGCACATAACCACCATCCACATGGATCAGTTGGCCTGTAGTGTGACTCGATTTATCTGATAATAAGAATACAGCCATGTTGGCAATCTCATCCACGCTGGTCATTCTGTTTTCGAAAGGGATTTTATCAGTAATATTTTTAAGTTTTTCATCACGGTCTTCAAAGGTGTTGATCCATTTCTCGTATAGCGGTGTCCAGGCTTCGGCAACAATAATGGCATTAACACGGATGCTAAAAGGCAATAATTCTACTGCCCACTCACGACACCATCATTAACACCAGCATTGTTCACTAAGCCATCTATTCTGCCATATTTTGCCAATATCGCATCAACAATGGTTTTACAGCTTTCAGGTGCGGTGAGTTCTGTAGTAAAATAATCTGCTTTTAAACCTAAATCTATTACTTCCTGGAGCATTTTCAGGTTATCGTTTTCATTACGGCCAATAATGATGGGAAAAGCATTTTCAATAGCCAAAGTTTTAACAATTGCCGAGCCAATACCTTTTGCACCACCGCTTACCAGGATTATTTTACCTTCTAAATTTAAATTCATATTTGGTTAATATTTTTGTTTGAATTACGTCATTCCCAGATGATCGGGAATCTTAATGCTAAATAACGGGGTGCTTTAAGATTCCCGCCTGCGCGGGAATGACGGATTTATGCTAGGACTTTCATTTTAATTATCCACCCTCCATGGAATTAAAGGCTTACACCTCTTTTCCAGGGGATAAAATCATCCTGATTAAGTTGTACCGCCTTAGGAATTTCTTCACCACTGGCTACTTTAATACAGTATTCTAATATATCTTCGCCCATTTCGTTAATGGTTTTTTCGCCATTAATCACTGCTCCTGTGTCGATATCGATAATGTCGCTCATGCGTTTTGCCAGGATCGAGTTGGTAGCCACTTTAATGGTGGGGCAAACCGGATTTCCTGTTGGCGTGCCTAAACCGGTAGTGAATAAAATTAAGGTTGCTCCGGCAGCAGCTTTACCTGTGGTCGCTTCCACATCGTTCCCCGGGGTGCACACCAAGCTTAAGCCGGGTTTAGTAGCGGGTTCTGTATAATCTAAAACATCTACAACTGGAGCGGAGCCGGCTTTACGCGCAGCACCGGCCGACTTAATCGCATCGGTAATTAAACCATCTTTAATATTGCCTGGAGAAGGATTCATGTAAAAGCCAGAACCAACTTTATGTGCCAGATCATCATATTCTGTCATTAAACGGATGAATTTTTCAGCCGTTGGACGGTCCACAGATCTGTCGATCATTTCCTGCTCTACGCCACATAGCTCGGGGAACTCGGCCAGTAAAACCTTGGCGCCTAAGGCCACCAGTAAATCGGCACAATAACCAACAGCCGGATTAGCTGAAATACCACTAAAACCATCGCTACCACCGCATTTTACACCCACACACATTTTGCTTAGCGGGGCTGCTGCACGTTCTTGTTTATTAATGAACATCAATCCTTCAAAAGTACTGCGGATTGAATTTTGGATCAATTGCTCCTCGCTTTGTGCTTTTTGCTGCTCGAAAATTAAAAGTGGCTTATCAAAATCAGGATCAAGTGCAAACAGGTCGCGTTTAAAATCTTCTACCTGCAAATGTTGGCAGCCCAAACTTAAAACCGTTATACCGGCCACATTGGGGTGATTGGCATAAGCCGCCAATAATTTGCTTAATGTATCAGCATCCTGACGCGTTCCCCCACAAC
>NZ_JBFTRT010000750.1:0-1988 GCF_056399685.1 Pedobacter sp. 01N416 | reverse complement strand
TTCCAATGCTTTGTATACATCCGAATCATCATAAAAAATCCCAGAATGTTTTCCTGACCTTTTCCCTGCGTTTACAAAATTAGCAATACGTCCTGTCTGACTTTCAATTTGGGAAATGCAAGTACTTAATATACTTGCTGCATGGTTTTTCAAACGAGGTTCCCAAAAAGAATCGGTAATCTTTACTTTAGAAAAATTGATTGGTTCGATTTGAACTCTTTGCCCCTTGGTTTGTCCAAAACCGCTTAAAGAAAATAGGGCAAAAAGTAATAATAACGTATTTTTCATAATTTAATTTCTGATAAATTGTAATTTGGTTCTTATTCAAATAATATCTTCACTTAAAGCACAGCTCGAAACAATTCCCGTCAATATAAATTGACTCTCTTTCCATCAAATTTTCACTGTCTGCCTTTCTTTTACTAAAAACCAATGTTTGTTTCTGAATCTTTTTTAACTATTTCTGTTTCCTCTTCATATTTTTAACTAAATTGAAAAAGCACCAACTTTATAACAGCAGTTAGCAGATTTTTCATTTTAATATTTTTAGGATAATATTATAAGATTAGTAATGTTTTTTGCTGAAATTTAATTCTATCAATACTTCCTTTTTTAACATCAGAAATATCAGATTCATTTATTTGAAAAGTCAAAATAGATGATTTTAAATCAAATTAAAATGCTTTATTCGTGTCATTTTTAATATAAAATGATTCAAATTGCATAAAAAAGATCAAGCAAATAGCGCCTTGCAACATGCTGTTGAAATTTGACACAATTTGCCCAACATTGATTTCATTATAAAAAATATAACAATGCGTAAATTCTTTCTTTTTTTATTTTCTTTAATTTTTTCTTCAAATTTTATTGAAGCCCAAGACTATTATTTTAACCATTTTCAAGCTGAAGAAGGCCTTTCCCACAACACCGTTTTGGCATCATTGCAGGATGAAGATGGATTTATGTGGTTTGGAACTAAAGATGGTTTGAATCGCTTTGATGGTTATCGTTTTAAAACTTATCGAAGCAATGGAGACCCAATTCATAGCCTAGGAAGCAATTTTATAAGATCTTTACATGAATACAAAGGAGTAATTTGGGTTGGTACAGATAAAGGTTTGTATCAATACAATAGAAAAATAGATCGGTTTACGATTTTAAACGAAGCCATAAACAATAGGATTAATGACATAAATCACGATAAAAAAGGGAATATCTGGTTTCTTTCAGGAAACATTCTGTACAAATATTCAACCCAAAATAAAGAAACCGAAATTTTTAATCCAGGCAAATATTTTATTGCCACTTCAATTGCACAGGATGCAAACGGAGAAATTTGGGCTTCTTCTTCAAATAAAATATATCATTATTCTGAAGAAAGTCTTTCGTTCGAAAATCTTCCACTTACACTTCCCGCAACTTCAGGCAACTTTAGTATTTCCGTTATTTATGCTTTGGATAAAAATAATATTCTAATTGGCACACACACTGATGGCGTTTTAGTGTACAATATCCCAACCAAAACAACTTCTAGATTAGAATTTTCGACTAAAAATCCGGTTTATGTACGAAAATTTAATAAAAGGAATAATAACGAACTTTGGATTGCTAGCGAATCTGGAGTTTATGTTTACAACCTGAAGACGAAAACAAGCGTCAATCTCAAAAAAAACTATAATGATCCGTATACCATTTCAGATAATGCGGCTTATTCAATAACGGTCGATAAAGAAAACGGAATTTGGATTGGAACTTATTTTGGTGGAATCAATTATCTTCAAAAAGAACACACACAATTCAAAAAATATTTCCCTCAAAAAGGGCAAAACTCTATTAGCGGAGGTGCCGTAAGGAAAATTATTAAAGATGACAATGGTGACCTTTGGATTGGTACTGAAGATGCTGGTTTAAACCGGTTGAATCTGAAAACGCAACAGTTTACGACATATTTACCAAACGGAAGCAAAAGTAGTGTCTAAGTAGTGTCT
>NZ_JBFTRT010000749.1:0-1991 GCF_056399685.1 Pedobacter sp. 01N416 | reverse complement strand
GTTTAGTACCAGAGTTTACAATCGATTCTACTTCTTTGAGAATTTCTTCATAGGTGATGCCTTTCGAATCGGCAATATCTTCCAAACCAATCTGCCTGTCGATATTTTGAATGATCGAAACCTTCATCTGCGATTTATTGGCCTGAGTTTTAATAATCAAATCGATTGGACGTTCGATATCGTTATCCTCGACATATTTTTTGATCAATTCGATAAAAGGTGTCCCAAATTTCATCGCTTTACCCGAACCTACACCAGAAATCTGGCGAAGCTCTTCCGTCGTAATCGGGTAATGTGTACACATTTCCTCTAAAGATGGATCCTGGAAAACTACGAATGGTGGAACACTTTTTTGCTTCGCAATTTTTTTACGTAGCTCTTTAAGCAATGATAAAAGATGGGTATCTAAAGCACCTGTACCTTGCTTTACATCATCGTCATCGTCATCAGCACCGTTCTCTATTGGTTCGTTTAGTATGAATTTAAGGCTATAGGGGTTGATAATAAAATCTCTTCCCTGTTTGGTTAATTTTAATAAACCGTAATTGTCAATGTCCTTAAAAAGGTAATTATTTAAAACAGCCTGGCGGATAATCGATTTCCACATCAGCTCGCCTTCTTCTTTACCGCTTCCAAATTCAGGAATCTTACTGTGTTCGTAAGCAATGGTTTGAGCGGTTTCTAAACCTAAAAATACATTTAACAAGTGTGCATCATCAAATTTTTCGCCTGATTTTTCGATAAATTTCAAAACTGTCGACAATTGACTTTCTGCATCAAATTGCTTTTTAGGCTTTTTACAGTTATCACACATGCAGTTACAGCCCGTTTCGTTAAAGTTTTCACCGAAATAATGAAGGATCTGCTTACGTCGGCATACGCCAGATTCAGCATAATCGATCACTTCTTTTAATATCTGCGTGCCAATTTCACGTTCCGAAACTGGTTTATCTTTCATAAATTTAGCCAGCTTGTCTACGTCTTTTTGAGCGTAGAAAGCAATACACACGCCTTCGCCACCATCACGTCCGGCCCTGCCAGTTTCCTGGTAATAACCCTCCATACTTTTAGGTACGTCATGGTGAATCACAAAGCGAACATCGGGTTTATCTATCCCCATACCAAAGGCAATGGTTGCTACAATAACCTCAGCATCTTCCATCAAAAATTTATCCTGCGTTTCAGCCCTAACCTTTGGGTCTAACCCCGCATGATAAGGCAAGGCACTAATTCCATTCAGATTCAATGCTTCTGCCACTTCCTCAACCTTTTTACGGCTAAGACAGTAAATAATCCCAGATTTGCCCGGATTAGATTTGATGTACTTAATAATTTCTTTGGTGATGTCTCTTTTAGGTCGGATTTCGTAAAATAAGTTGGGCCTGTTAAATGACGATTTAAACAACGTTGCTTCCGTCATTCCAAGATTCTTCATAATATCCTGCTGTACTTTTGGCGTAGCAGTTGCGGTTAATGCAATAATTGGAATGTTATTCCCCAATCCTGCAATAACCTGTTTAATCTTACGATATTCTGGCCTGAAATCGTGCCCCCATTCAGAGATACAATGCGCTTCATCAACGGCAACGAAAGAGATTTTAATCAGATTTAAAAATTCAATATTATCCTGCTTCGCCAGAGACTCTGGCGCAACATACAATAACTTAGTCTGACCGCTTAAAAGATCAGATTTAACTTGAGTAATTTCAGATTTATTTAGGGATGAATTAAGAAAGTGAGCAATACTGTCATTTCCACCAAAGGCCCTTAATTGGTCAACCTGGTTTTTCATCAATGCAATTAGTGGAGAAATTACAATTGCTGTCCCCTCACTCATTAAAGCGGGTAACTGATAGCAAATAGACTTCCCTCCGCCTGTTGGCATAATAACAAATGTGTTATTGCCTTCTAAAATATTTGTAATGATCGACTCCTGATCACCTTTGAAATTGTCAAACCCGAAGAAATTTTGTAGGTTATCAAATAACGAC
>NZ_JBFTRT010000748.1:0-1997 GCF_056399685.1 Pedobacter sp. 01N416 | reverse complement strand
GGCCAAAGAAAAAATCGGTTATAAAAATGCCGAAAAATTGTTGGGTTTATAATCTGCTTTTGTATGGAACAAGTTAAAAAACATAGAATTGAAAAAGATAAAAATTCTTTAAAACATTGAATATTAAACAAAAAACAATGAAATTATCAAACAATAAAATTTTAATCACTGGCGGAGCCACTGGCATCGGTTTGGGATTAACTGAAAGATTTATTCAGGAAAACAACCAGGTTATTATTTGTGGCAGAAGGAAAGAAGCGCTGCAAGAAGTGTCTGACAAATTCCCGGCAGTAATAACAAAGGTATGCGACTTATCAGAGGAATCCGGGCGAACGGAACTTTATCAATGGATTGCTGAACACCATAGTGATTTGAACGTATTGGTAAACAATGCTGGTATTCAAAACTGGATGGATATTTCAGACGAGCGCTTTTATGATAAAGCAAAAAATGAAATTCAAATAAATGTTTTAGCGCCGTTGCATTTAACTTCACTCTTTACCGAACTCAAATCACTGGATACGGTCATTAATGTAACCTCCGGCCTGGCATTTGCGCCCCTTACAAAGGTACCCGTTTATTGTGCTACAAAAGCTTTTTTCCACTCATTTACCATTTCATTGAGACATTTATTAAAATCAAAAAATATAGAGGTCATCGAATTGATCCCACCAGCCCTCAATACTGACCTGGGCGGCAAAGGCTTGCACAGCGAGCACCCTTCTGTTGAGGATTTTATTAATGCAATATTTCAACAACTAAAAGAAGGCAGGAATGAATTGACTTTTGGATATAGCGAAATGTTATCAAAAGCAACACCCGTTGAAATACAGGGAATGTTTAAAAGAATGAACCCATAAGCAAAGGTTGCAGGATGATAGGGATGTTGCAATGGAGCGAACCACTTATCAGCTTAGAAATTGGTATAACGGCAGAGCTTTTCCGCTTGATCCGAAAAAGGTGAGCAATTCGGTGAGCATATTAACGGTATGAATGCTCACCGATTATAGTTTGAGTAGTTGTTTAAATTATTAAACATCTTTTACCTATTTGCTGATTTTTTTTTTAACAGTTCTTCGTAAACCGGTCCCTCAGGTTTTTCCATACCATCAGAAATCTTTATTCCGGCTTTCTCAAACTCACTGATTAATCTTTTATCGAAATCAGCGATGTATGATGCAAATGATACAGAATCTTTTTGTTCAGGAATTGTTGCAAAAGGAACATGTGGTTCTTTAAACCTGTGCAACACCGCTTGAGTACTATCGTTGCCTTCCAAAAGAAGGGAGTCTCCGTAGTCTGTAATCTTAGCTACATAATCTTTGGTAAGGTATTTTAAGGAATCATTTTCTATTTTGTAAGGAAGCTTAAAGCGGCCAACTTTCTGATTATAGAAAACTACATATTGCGAATCAATATCAAATTCGCTATATCCATTCGCTTTGGAAAACCGATGCCATTTTCCGATCAGTGATTTTTTGTTTCCATCTGTATTTTTAAGATTTGGCGAATGGCAGGCGGGAAGGATAAAACTGAAAAATGCAAGGAAATAAAGTATGGATCTCATAATAACTAATTGTTAAATAATATTAAAAGCATTTTTAATCCAGGTATTGATCATAAAGTACCTGCAGTACATACTGCCCGGCTTATTGCCAGGCAGTAATGTGGTTGTGATGGGTTTAAACAAATGTTTACTGTGCGGCCCAAATGGTACAGTTAATATTGCCATTCGTATTAGAGCCCCATGTTTCCGCAACCATAATCGCAGGAATATTTAACTGACCAAGCGTATATCCGAAACTTTGCCACTTGTTATAGTGGTTGGCGAAAGTAATGACGCGATTTTGTCCGGTAGGAACCTTTGTAACCCTGGAGCTATAAATCTGCCTGAAACCGTCGCCACCGTCGATATTTTTACCTGTCATCCATCGGGTCCATACATTATAACCTGCACCATCGGTTTCAAATGTTCCCAGGTAAGTCCCGCTATGAGG
>NZ_JBFTRT010000747.1:0-2004 GCF_056399685.1 Pedobacter sp. 01N416 | reverse complement strand
ACCTAAATGGGCTAAAAAAGCACACAAAGCACCTTTAAACGCGTATTATTAATGATACTGGTTTGATATTTTAAGTTTTTTTAACCCAGTTCAATTACGAAATTATTTGTTGAGCTATTTTAGAAAATAATATAATTTCAACTGCACTCGAGTACGTGTGTCAATAGACAATCGAAAACAAAAAATTCAGTATTTGTTTGATTTAAATCTCGGTGCGTTTTACCACTAATTCGCGCGTTATGGTACCATAAACAATTAAATACTGCGCAATCATGTAGGTTGCCATAATTAATGCCCCACTTTGTGGGATGGGCTGAGCGAATTTATTTACGGCCAGCACACTGTCTGACAATAAGAAAAACAGCGCACCATACAAAATGAGTTTAAAGCTGAAAATATTCACTTTCCCATACCGGTTAACGGCCATAATAGCCATAACCGTGATAATAATGGCATACATTAAAACGGGGAACTGCATTGCTCCTAGTTTTGGCTGCAGGTAGAAAAACAAGCCTGAACAAAAAATAGCAAATGCGCCTACAGCCCACAAAAAATAAGGCGTTTTGTGGTTAGGATTCGATCTATGATCGAGTGTAAATGCCCTGATGTAAAAAATATGGCAGGCTACAAAGGCGATTAACCCAAAGATAAAAAAACTTGGTTTACCGCTTTGAAACATCAGCAAAATATCACCAGCCCAAGCAAAAATTAATCCGATGAAAATTCTCTTATGGAAACGCCCTTTCAAGTTTGTGCTCAGATAAAGCCATGCTAAAAGTACCACCACGATTAATGGCTTAGAGAAATTTCGGAGTCCAATATTATTGGCATATTCGGCATATAGCTGAATTACAAATACAAGGAAAAATATAAATGAAAATAGCTTAGTCTTCATCAGGATTGGGATTTGCCTTTTGCAAATTAAAAAACCAAATTACGGATATTAACTGGATAGCCACAAAAATTACTTGATATCCGACCGGAAATTTCAAAAATAAAACCAGCAAAACACCAAACGGCAGCCTAAAATACTCAAACTTAATTTGCCATGCCTTTTGTTCTAATAATGCACCACAGGTAATTAATGTGAATATGGTAAAAATAGCTCCTGACACTAAAGCAATGGTTTCCATTTTATGATAAGAAAACAACATTGCAGAACCTGCAGTTAAAGCAACTAAAAATTGGATCAGAACGTAACCCGTTAACCCTGATTGATATGCTGGATTATATTTTTTATAGGTTTCTACATTTATTTCCGGCGCATGTTGAAATCCGCCCAAGTGTGCTGGAAACCAGCCAGGTGGTTTAAGAAAAACTTTAATTTTATCACTGAATTTAGGTGATTTCTTTGCTGTTTTAACCAGGTCATCCCAATAATGAAGATTAGCCCAAACAGGATTCCAGCTGGCCAAAGGTTTGGTAATACCATAATAAACCTCTTCTTCTTCTTTCTGAAAAGTACCAAAAAAGCGGTCCCAGATAATCAATGTACCTGCGTGGTTTTTATCAATATATTTTGGGTTAGAGCCGTGGTGTACCCGATGATGTGAAGGTGTATTTAATATATGTTCTAAAAAGCCCATGCTTTTAATGGCTCTGGTATGAATCCAGAACTGATACAAAGTATTGAAARAACTTAATGTTAAAAACATAATCGGATCAAAACCAACAAATGCCAATGGAAGATAAAATACCCAGCTAAACCACCCCTGAAACCAGCTTTGCCGCAAAGCCACGGTTAAATTATATTCTTCTGATTGGTGATGTACAATATGTGCTGCCCATAAAGCATTTACTTCGTGGCTCATCCGATGAAACCAATAATAGAAAAAATCGACACCAATAAATAGCAGTATCCAAACCCATATTGTTTTAGGTAATTCAAATAAATGCCAGTGCTCAAAAATATACTTGTAACCAAAAAACAATGCGGTTTTCATAAATATCCCGGTGAGCTGCTGCCCAATACCCTGACTTAAATTGGCAATACTATCATTAAGC
>NZ_JBFTRT010000746.1:0-2007 GCF_056399685.1 Pedobacter sp. 01N416 | reverse complement strand
AAATGGTACCATTACCTGCAATGGTAACGGCCGGTAATTTATCCTCGAAAACAAGATTGACTACTTTACCGTTTGGAAGTGTTTTCGAATTGATGTTTTCTACTCCTGCATTCACACTTAAAGTATAATTGCCTTTAAGTTCTTCGGCAGCATAAACTTTAACCTGACTGGCATCAATGGTATACCTTAAATCGCTCAGATTGCCAAGTGTAATCATACCTGTTAAATCCTGCCCAACACCAATGGGTTCTGAAAATTGCACCAATGCATAATCTTCTTCGCCCTGAATAGCCTTCATATCCAGTATTTCGAATTTATTTATCGCCGGAACACGGATTTCTACTTCTCCTTTTTGTTCTGCGTCAATGGCATCTCCATCCCAATCTATTTTTAAATTTTGATCGTTTCCAGTCTTTTTTATGCTATCGATAGTGAATTTTGAAGTGTTTTTTGCTGGATCGTGCTGCCATTTGATTTTTAGCTTTTGGTCAAAATCCAATGAAATCGTTTTCTCTATTTTATTGGTTTCTTCTACGTCAGCAGTAGCCACTTCGCCGGTTAATTTCATATAATCCATCGCAGTATTGTTCTGCGAAACCAATCCGTTTTGCGAAAGCATAATCCCTGGGGTAATTACTTTAAACTCAAAGTCGAAATCTTCAAGGCCTTTTTCTGTAGCAGAAACTTCCGAAAGTTTGAATGTAGCTTCGTAGTTTTTGCCAGGTTTGAGGTTTTCATCAGGTCTAAATTCAACCGTTTGCGGATCTATCCAATAGGTTTTGCCCGAGATAGAAGGGGAGAAGTCGAACAGTTCGCGTGAATCTGCTTTGCCCAGATCCTGCATGCCTGTTGCCGCATTGGCTAAATGAACTCTGATAAAACTTTTTTTGGAAATGGTTCCGGAAGTATAGGCTTCGATATATTTTGCATAAGCCTGATTTTCTTCATGATTTTTTTTCTTTCTATTGAAATAGATAAATACAATTGCCGCTATAGAAACAGCAAGTAATCCGATGAAGATAAATTTCTTTTTAGAGGAAGATTGGTAGGTAGATGGTTGTTCCATGTTTGAAATTCGTTAAGATAAATGGGGATATAATGTTACGGTAAAAGCAATGGATGTGCCGCAATTTATCCTTTGCATCCGAAACCCTATATTCCATCCGAAAATAAACTAAAATTCACGTTAAAATAAATTATGTTGAAAATTAACGCTTAGGGTTTGTTCCTTTGCATGGTTTTGGATAAGTTTACAACATTAACCCCAATACAACCAGATATGATAAAGAAACTCTTGATTTTTTCGAGCCTGTTAATTTCGACCAGTTTTTGTTTTGCCCAAAAAACTGAAGTAGAAGATGCCGTAAGCAAATTAACCAAACTGATGGTTACACCAGATAGTTTGGCGCTTGATAAAATAATTTTGAATAACCTAAGTTACGGGCATTCGAGTGGAAAGATTCAAACCAAGCAGGAATTTATGCATTCGTTACTTTCTGGAGAATCTGATTTTGTAGATATTAATTTAACTGATCAAACTGTCGTTGTTCAGAACAAAACAGCTTTGGTTCGTCATACACTAAATGCCAAAACAAATGATAAAAATATTCCAGGAAATGTGAAATTGTATATTCTTTTAATCTGGAGTAAAGAAAAATCGGGCTGGAAATTAATTGGAAGACAGGCTGTTAAGGTGCCTTAGATTAGTTTGGAGTTTACAGTTTGGAGTTCTCAGTTTTGGATGCAGAACTAGCGATAGTATTAAAGTTACATACTTAAAATCTATGAGGAAGTGACTCCAAACTCACCACTCAAAATTCCCAATTTATTTAATCATCACCCCAGGTCTGTTTACCAGCGGAATCTTGATCATATTGGAATCGATGATGCTTTCGGGCAAGAAAATGAATTTCTTATCATAAATAGTGCTACCAATGTAATAGCTTAGCCAATATTCGTTAGTTAAGCCAAAAACTTCAGGATCAATGGCTTCCACGCCTGCAAAAG
>NZ_JBFTRT010000745.1:0-4773 GCF_056399685.1 Pedobacter sp. 01N416 | reverse complement strand
CCATTCACGGTACCATCATGGTATTCTTTGTTCTAACGGCAGGTTTAAGTGGTACATTTAGTAACTTACTTATTCCACTTCAAATTGGGGCAAGAGATATGGCTTCGCCATTTTTGAACATGCTTTCATACTGGTTCTTCTTTACCGCTTGTGTGGTGATGATGTCATCATTCTTTATCCAAACAGGACCTGCATCTGGTGGTTGGACGGTTTATCCGCCACTATCGGTAGTTGCTAAAGCAATGCCAGGATCTGGAATGGGTATGACTTTGTGGTTAATCAGTATGGTACTTTTCGTAGCATCATCTTTAATGGGTGGTATCAACTACGTAAGTACAATTTTAAACATGCGTACTAAAGGTATGGACCTTTGGAAAATGCCATTAACCATTTGGGCTTTCTTTTTGACCGCTATTTTAGGTATCTTATCTTTCCCTGTTCTTGTAGCTGGGGTAGTATTAATGGTATTCGACCGTAGTTTTGGAACAAGTTTCTACTTGTCTGATATCGTAATGGGTACAGATATTTTACCAAATGAAGGTGGTTCTCCAATTTTATGGCAACACTTATTCTGGTTCTTAGGTCACCCTGAGGTATATATTGTAATTATGCCGGCATTGGGTATCTCATCTGAAGTTATCTCAGTAAACTCACGTAAACCAATCTTTGGTTACCATGCGATGGTTTACTCTTTAATTGGTATTACCGTATTATCGTTCATCGTATGGGGTCACCATATGTTTGTAACCGGTATGAATCCATTGTTGGGTGGTGTGTTTATGATTACGACATTGATTATTGCAGTACCATCGGCAGTAAAAACCTTTAACTACTTAGCTACATTATGGCGCGGTAACATCCGTTTCACGCCAGCAATGTTATTTGCTATCGGTTTAGTTTCATTCTTTATCTCTGGTGGTTTAACCGGTATCTTCTTAGGAAATGCTTCATTAGATATTAACTTACACGATACATACTTTGTTGTTGCCCACTTCCACTTGGTAATGGGATCTGCAGCAATCTTTGGTATGCTTGCAGGTGTGTATCACTGGTTCCCTAAAATGTTTGGTAGAATGATGAATGCTAAATTAGGATATTTACACTTCTGGTTARCTTTCATTGCAGCTTACCTGGTATTCTTCCCGCTTCACTTCTTAGGTTTAGATGGTGTACCTCGTCGTTACTATGCATTTACCGAGTTTGAATTTATGAAGAAATGGTTAACGGTTAACGTATTTCAGTTTACAGATGGCCATATGATTATAGCAAACCAGGACATCACGAAGATTTTATTCCTCAAACAGTTCCTTTCTCTCAAACCATGAGCTCTAACTTACCTCACGATTTTGAAGGAAATGCAGAAGCAGAAAAAATACAACAAGATTGGGAATTGGCTAACCCTGTTGAAGAAAGCAAGGGCTAGTTTAAACTTAAAATAAAATTTTAAAAGGGGTATCTGATTAAGTTTCTGCTTATCCGGATACCCTTTTCATCTTAATAGATATATGGTCAGCAGATCAGAACAACGTTTCATTAGCATTAATCTTATAACCATTGTAGTTACGCTATTGGTTATACTCGCCGGAGGTATTGTGCGCAGTACAGGGTCTGGCATGGGTTGTCCGGATTGGCCGAAATGTTTCGATCGTTACATTCCGCCAACTGATGTATCGCAACTTCCTGCCAATTATAAAGAGAAGTACGTAGCAGGTAGGTTAAAGAAGAATGAAAAGTTTGCCAAATATCTGGAAAGCATGGGCAAAGTAGCCTTAGCTGATAGTATTAGGCATGATAAGAGTATCACCATACCTGAAGAATTTAATCCAACTAAAACCTGGACCGAATATCTGAACAGATTGGCTGGGGTAGCCGCGGGGATATTCCTGTTTTTAACAGTTGTATACTCATTTGCCTACCGAAAAACGGCCAAACGAATTATCGTACTCAGTATCCTAAATCTTTTTGTAGTGGGATACCAAGGCTGGTTAGGTTCGATAGTGGTTTCTACAAACCTGGCACAATGGGTGGTAACCGTACACATGTTGTTAGCACTGGTTATTTTGGCGATATCTATTTATACCTATAATTATGCGAAGCAATTGAATAAAGCGCCTTCCGTAATTATGTACCGGATAGCGTGGTTAAAAGGTTTTTTGTTTTTTACCCTCGTAATCAGTATCGTTCAGATCGTATTAGGAACTGAGGTTAGGGAAGCGGTAGATGTTATTGCAAAGTCGCTCTCTTACGGGAACAAGAATACATGGATTTCGAAAGTAGGAGAAGTATTCTCTTACCACCGTGATTTAGCTATACTCGTAGTAATTGCCAATGCAGTAGTGTATAAAATGGTTATCGACCGTTTTAGTGGTAAGGCTGCACCGTTGTTAACCGCAAGGTTTATGTTAATAACGCTCCTCATACAGTTATTAAGTGGTTTTGCTTTAGCATATATCGCTTTCCCACCGGCAGCGCAGGCATTGCACATTTTGTTCTCTACGCTGTTATTTAGTTTACAGTTTTACCTGTACTTATTGGTTTACCGAACAAGTACATATAAACAATAATATTTAAGAAAATTGAAGCAATATCTTTCAGATTTTTCTAAACTTATCAAATTCAGGCTATCGTTTACGGTGGTGTTTTCGGCGTCGATCTCTTTTTTGATCGGACAGAAAATGCAGGTGGGTAGAGGCCATATCCCTAGTATTGATTGGGGAAACTGGTTAATATTGATTGCCGGAGGTTTTTTAGTAGTGCTATTCCAGGTGCTTTACCACCGCTTATTGGATATTTAGCAGCATTCGGTAGTTTAAAAGCCGAAATGTTCCACGAAATTGATTATTACATTGCTGGCATTTTGTTTTTAATTCAGTTTGTATGGCAGTTTCCACATTTCTGGGCAATTGCCTGGGTTTTGGATGATGATTATAAGAAAGCAGGTTTTAGGTTGTTACCTACAAAGAAAAGAGATAAAACCTCTGCTTGGCTTACCTTTTTAAGTACATTAATTTTAATTCCGGTAAGTTTACTGCCAACACTATATGGTTTTGGTGGATATTACATTGCAGGTTTATCATTAATAGCCGGACTTATTTTTAGCTGGCTGGCTTTTAAACTTTTAATGAGCAGAGAATTGGCAGATGCCAAGAAAGTGATGTTCTGTTCGTTTTTTTACATCCCGGCAGTACAGTTGGGTTTATTATTAAATTTTATAGCAAAATAATTTATGGTGCTAACAATGGAAAAGATGCAGGATACGTTTGACCCAAAACCAAGAAAATTTATTGTTTGGTTATTTGTCGTATCATCAACAATTATGTTTGGTGGTTTTACCAGTTATTATCTGGTATTTGCCGCTTCGAAGGGAAAGGGGCATGGTTTGGTTTTACCAGATGCTTTTATTTACTCTAGTTTGGTAATTATTGCCAGTAGCATTACCTTGGTGCTTGCATCAAAGGCTTTAAAGAAACTGAACTTCAGCTTACAGCGCAATATGCTGTGGATTACCGTAATCTTGGCCATAGCTTTTGGAGTAATGCAGTTTAATGCCTGGGGAAGTATGGTAAGAACTGGTGCAACCCTGGTAGGAAATAACGCAGCAATATCATTTATTTATGTGGTATCTGGCATGCACTTATTACACATTATTGGTGGTGTTGGCCTTATTATTAATGCTTTAGCAGGAAGTTATAAAAGTCTGCCTGTTGCCAAAGTCCAATACAGAATGGAAATTGCTTCTATTTTTTGGCATTTTATAGATATATTATGGATATATCTGTATGTTTTTTTACTTTTGAACCGTTAAATTTGTTAACAAACTATTATACTATTTCCAAATGAATGCAGTATCACAATTAGATCAAGTTAAAACCGGACCATGGAATGGTGGTCGTTCTCCGTGGTCGGTAGAATATGGTAAAATCATGATGTGGTTTTTCCTTTTGTCAGATGCTTTTACCTTTTCATCTTTATTGATCTACTACGGCGCTCAGCGTTTTTCTAAATTAACATGGCCAGCTCCAGATAAGGTTTTTCAATCTATTCCGGGTATTGCAGAACATGGTTGGCCGTTGGTTTTCGTAGGTATCATGACCTTTATCTTAATCATGAGTTCGGTAACCATGGTTTTAGCGGTAGAGGCAGGTCACAGACGTTCTAAAAAAGAAGTTATCGGCTGGATGATTGCAACCATCATTGGTGGTTTCATGTTCTTAGGCTGTCAGGCAATTGAGTGGACTCACTTACACCACGATGGTTTCTGGTGGGGACATATTCCATCAGCAGAAGAATTAAAACATTTCTTCCTTAAACCAGAAGATGTATCATTAGTTGCTTCACAACAATTTGCAAACTTATTTTTTACCATTACAGGTTTCCACGGTTTCCACGTATTTAGTGGGGTAATCATTAACATCATCATCCTGATTATGACAATTAATGGAACTTTTGAGAAAAAAGGACATTATCTAATGGTAGAAAAAGTGGGTTTATACTGGCACTTTGTTGATTTAGTTTGGGTGTTTGTATTTACATTCTTCTATTTGGTTTAATTTATCATATTATAAAAATATTTTTATGTCAGAGCATACACATACAACAGAAGAGCACGGGCACGGGGATCATGCAGGTTTATCAAAAGGTAAAATCTGGAAAGTTTTTGGAATCCTTTTATTGATTACCGTAATTGAATTTATCATAGCGCTGGTATTAATTCCTAAAGGATATATGACCCAGCACATCGGTAATTACATTTATATTGCGTTAACCCTGTTA
>NZ_JBFTRT010000744.1:0-2023 GCF_056399685.1 Pedobacter sp. 01N416 | reverse complement strand
GTGTTAGGTATCATGAAGTAAATCAGTTAATTAAGTGGTAAAAATGGATAATGGCACATATTGCTTAAATTTTTGCTAATTAGCTACATAGCCACAGGATAAATATGAATACCAGAAGAGATTTTCTACAAAAAATGGGCGCATCAGCATTGATGCTGCAATTGGGATCAATATCGGCATTTGCGAACGCTCCCGACCAAATTGAACAGCCTTACCAGGGTAGGGTACTCCGAGTAGCCATCATGGGTTTAGGTGGATATGGCACCCGTGTAGCAGAAGCTATGCAGGCCAGTACCAAGGCGAAGCTGGTTGGTGTAATTAGCGGTACACCTTCAAAAATTAAAGAGTGGCAAACGAAATACAACATCCCGGAAAAGAATTGTTATAACTATGACAACTTCGATGAGGTAAAAAATAATCCGGATATAGATGCGATTTATGTGATTACGCCAAATGCACTGCACCATAGTCAGGTTATCCGTGTAGCAAAAGCAGGAAAACATGCCATATGCGAGAAACCGATGGCATTGAATGCCAAAGAGGGACAAGAGATGCTTGATGCTTGTAAAAAAGCAAATGTAAAGTTACTGGTTGGCTATAGGTTACATTTTGAACCCCGTACATTGGAGGTGATCCGAATGAGAAATGCGGGCGACTTCGGTAAGATCATGTTTTTTCAGGGACAATGTGGTTTTAAAATAGGCGATCCTACGCAATGGCGATTAAACAAAGCGCTTGCCGGCGGGGGATCAATGATGGATATTGGAATCTATGCAATTAACGGAGCAAGGTATATGCTGGGCGAAGAGCCGATCTGGGTGACGGCCCAGGAAACCAAGACCGATCCCGTAAAGTTTAAAGAAGGTGTAGATGAAACCATACAATTTCAATTGGGTTTCCCGAGCGGTGCGGTAGCCTCTTGCTTGTCTAGTTATAACATTAATTACCTGGATAGATTTTTTATGAGTGGCGACAAAGGATTTGCAGAAATGCAACCTTCTACCGGTTATGGCCCGATAAAGGGTAGAACACATAAAGGTGAACTCACGCAGCCTATCACTACGCATCAAACCGTACAGATGGATGAAATGGCAACTATTATTTTTGAAGATACCAAGCCGATAGTCCCTGTAAACGGCGAAGAAGGCTTGAAAGATCTTAAAATTATTGATGCCATCTACCAGGCTGTAAAAACAGGAAAAAAGGTCAAACTAACTGCTTAGCCAAAAGGGATTTTAAAACAGATTCTGGGGATTATCCAGCCATAGGGTGCACATCGTAAATATATTTCTGATTTAACTTAACTGCCTGCCGATTTTGGAAGCGTGAACCAAAAACCGGTACGCTCGCCAGGCACACTGTCTACACCGATCTCTCCCCCATGTTTACGAACGATGTTAGCACAGATAAACAGGCCTAGCCCAAGTCCCGAATTTTGCTCCTGCTGCCCTGCGGCCTGGTAATACCGGTCGAACAGCAAGGGGATCTTTTCGGCAACAATCCCGGGCCCCTGATCGATAACGGAGATTTTAACGTAGGTTTCATGATCAATGAGCTCAACTTTTATCTCTGCAGTGCCCGGAGCATATTTGACAGCATTACTGATCAGATTAGTAAGTACCCGGCCGATCCGCTCTGAATCGGCATGGACCATGATGTTTTTCTTTCCTGTTATAGTTACTGGCGGAACGTCGGTGGAAGCAAACAATTCAACTATTTCCTGTACCAGCTCAAACAGGTTGAAGTTCGTTTTCCGTAGTTCTATCTGATCCCGATAATTTTTACCGGCATTGAGCAAATCGTCTATTATCAGTGAGATCCGGTTTATGCCCCTGCTTGCCTGCGCAACCAACCGCTTGGTACGGTCAGATTGCCGGTTCGCGTCCCGTTGCAGCATTTGTACTGATCCTTTTAAGCTGGTAACCGGGGTCTTCAGCTCATGGCTGGCAATACTTATGAAATCGTCTTTATGCCTTTCTATGATTTTGTCATTGGTGATATCGTTAATGACACCCACCAGTTT